>CANTGP010000404.1 GCA_947653315.1 uncultured Lachnospiraceae bacterium | reverse complement strand
TCAAATTCCCCGATGTCCTGCCCCATGAACAGCAGCTTTTTGCCCGGATGCATCATCATGTAAGCATAGGTAAGCCTTAAATTGGCAAATTTCTCTTTGATTTCCCCCGGCATCTTCCCGATCAGTGTCCCCTTCCCGTGTACCACTTCGTCATGGGAGAAGACCAGCATGAAATTCTCGCTGTATGCATAAATCATGCTGAACGTCAGCTCGTTATGGTGATGGGCACGGAAATAAGGATCGTAAGCGATATACCCCAAATAATCGTTCATCCATCCCATATTCCATTTTATGTCAAAACCAAGTCCGTTATCCTCCACATCGCCCGTCACTTTCGGCCACGCGGTGGATTCCTCGGCAATCATCAAAACACCCGGATCCCTTCTTTTTACAACGGAATTCAAATGCTTTAACAGCTCCACGGCTTCCAGGTTCTCATGCCCGCCGTACATGTTCGCCACCCATTGCCCGTCGCTTTTGCCGTAATCCAAATACAGCATGGATGCCACCGCATCCATACGGATTCCGTCCGCATGGTACTGCTCAATCCAGTACAGGGCATTGGCTATCAGGTAATTGGACACCTGCGGCCTGCCGTAATTGTAAATCAGCGTTCCCCAATGGGGATGGAATCCCTTCCTCGGATCCTGGTGCTCGTAAAGACAGGTGCCGTCAAAATTGGACAGCCCGTAAGTATCCCTTGGGAAATGCGCCGGAACCCAGTCCAAAATCACGCCGATTCCCGCCTTATGCATTTCGTTCATGAAATATTTGAAATCCTCATTGGTTCCGTACCTTGCCGTAGGCGCATAATAACCGATGACCTGGTACCCCCAGGAACCGTCAAAGGGATGCTCCATCACGGGCATCAGCTCAATATGGGTATATCCCATTTCCTTCACGTAATCAATAATCAGCGGGGCAAGTTCGCGGTAATTCAAATATCCTCCGTCCTCCCCCTGACGGAAAGAACCCAGATACAGTTCATAAATGCTGACAGGACGGTTCTGCCCCTGTTTCGCCTTCCGGTCCGCAATCCATTTGGCATCCTCCCATTTCACCTTGGTATCCGCCGCCGCTTCCCTTACCACGGAAGCAGTATCCGGCCTAAGCTGCTGCCCGAACGCATAAGGATCCGCTTTTAGGAAAGTCAGCCCGCCTTTTACCTTAATTTCAAATTTATAATTGTCCCCCGCCTTTACATCCGGGATAAAAATCTCAAAAATACCGGAATCCTTTAACCGCCGCATTTGGTGCACCCTTCCGTCCCAGCCGTTAAAATCCCCTACCGTGCTGACGCGGACGGCATTCGGCGCCCATACCGCAAACGAAACGCCGTTTACGCCGTCCACGTTCATGGGATGCGCCCCCAGCTTTTCATAAATGGTATAATGGATGCCCGCCTCAAACTTACGGATATCTTCATCCGTAATCTGCGGGGAAAAATTATACGGGTCCTTCACTTTCCTTAAAACCCCGTCCCCGTATTCCGCGATGTATTCATAGGAAAACTTCGTCTTGCCCGGAACCAGCACGGCAAAAAACCCTTCCTCGTCCGCCCGCTCCATCTCGTAATTTTTCTTATCCGTTTTATTTTGGAGAATAACGCTCTCCGCTCCCGGCAGAAACGCCTGCACCAATGTATTGCCGCCCGTTACATGGGCTCCAAGCAGGCTGTGCGGATTATCCGACTCCGAATATATGATTTCTTCCATTTCCGGCCAATTCATCAGTTTATACAGTTTGTTATTCATATGCTCTCCTATCCTCGCGCCATGGCGCAATGTCTGATTCTGCTTCCCCTCACTGCCGCCGTTTTGGTCCTATATTTTGTGGATAAACAGACCGCTCCTTACTTTCGGCTCAAACCATGTGGACTTCGGCGGCATCAAAAGACCCGCGTCGGCTACCGCAAACAGTTCCCCGATGGAAGTGGGATACATGGAAAATGCCACCTTACAATCCGTATGTACCCTCCGCTCCAGCTCGCCAAGCCCCCGTATTCCGCCCACAAAATCAATCCTTTTATCCGTTTTCGGGTTTTCGATGCCCAAAACCGGCGCCAAAAGTTTCTCCTGCAGTACCGCCACATCCAAAGTTTCCGCCGGATTCCCCTCTTTTACCGGTTCCTTTAGCGAAAGCCGGTACCAGCAGTCCCCAAGGTACATGCCGAATGTCCCCTTTTCTTTCGGCCTGCAGGGCTGAGTTCCCAGGCATTCCACCTCAAACTCCCCTTTGACGCGCTCCATAAATTCCCCTTCCCCCAAACCGTTTAAGTCCTTCACCACACGGTTATAGTCCATAATCATTAACTGATCGTCGGGAAACAGCACGGAAAGAAAATAATTGAATTCCTCCTTCCCCGTATAATCCGGCATTTCCTGCCTGCGCATCTGCGACACCTTTACGGCGGAAGCACACCTGTGGTGCCCGTCCGCAATGTAAATGGCATCCACTTTCCCGAAAGCCTCCCTAATTTTCCGGACGTCGTCCTCCCGCGCAATCCGCCATACCCTGTGGATAATGCCGTCCGGCGAGGAAAAATCATAAAGCGGCGCTTCCTTCCCCGTCCGTTCCACCACTTCGTTGATTTCCTGCCTGGAACGGTAGGCGAGGAATATGGGACCGGTCTGTGCCTGGCAGGCATCCACATGGCGGATACGGTCGGCTTCCTTGTCCGCCCTCGTATTCTCGTGCTTTTTAATCACCTGCCCCAGATAATCATCCACCGAGGCGCATGCCACAATCCCCACCTGCGGCCTGCCGTCCATGACCAGTTCGTAAATATAATAACAGTCCTGCGCTTCCTGCGTAAAATCCCCGCCGTCCACCATTTCCCACAAAAGGTCATGCGCCTTTTGGTACACACAGCCCGCATACATATCCACATCATCGGGAAGCTGTGTCTCCGCGCGGTCAATCCGCAGGAAGGAAAGCGGCTCCCTCATCACTTCCCGCTTTGCCTCCTCCCTGCTGTAAACGTCATAAGGAAGCGCGGCAATCCTGTCCTCCAGCCCTTTCCTTGGCCGGATTGCTTTAAAAGGTTTTACATCTGCCATCTTTTTATCCTCGCGCAAATTAAATTTGTATAGCATTATTCTAACAAATTAAGCTATACAGCACAAGCGTCAAGTGGTAAAATAATTTTTGTCCGTTAAATTACAACAGGTAACGGTTTAACCCGGACTGTTACAGGAAAAGTCTGGTAAAAACCCAATCCGCCGAATTGAACCGGCTCCAAAAA
>CANTGP010000403.1 GCA_947653315.1 uncultured Lachnospiraceae bacterium | reverse complement strand
AATATCCGCACGAGTGCGGCTACTTGGCTCGTTGCTCGCGGGAATAAAATCAATTACTGTACGTGCAGGAAAAAGAGAGGGACAATTATGGACAGTTTAATCAAAAGGGCGAAGCAGGGGAATCCGGACGCTTTCGTTGCACTGATGCAGTCGCAGATGCAGAATATGTATAAGGCGGCGAGGTCGGTTCTGTATAACGATGAAGATGTTGCGGATGCCATCTCGGAGACAATCCTTGTCTGCTGGGAAAAGCTGTGGCAATTGAAGGAGGATGCTTATTTCCGTACATGGATGACCAGGATTCTTATCAATAAATGCCATGATATTTTAAGGAAGCAGAAAAATATTTCGCTGGTGGACGAGGTACCGGAGATTCCTTCCGGTGAAAAGAACTATGGAAACATCGAATGGGAAGAAGCGTTGGCTTCCCTGGATGAAAAGTACCGTTTGGTACTGATGCTTTATTACGTGGAGGGTTTTAAGACCGGGGAAATCGGGGAAATTCTCGGTATGCCGGAAAGTACGGTACGGAGCAGGCTTGCAAGGGGCAGGCAGCAGTTGGCAAAGGAATTTGCGTGATTCATGATTATGGAGGAAAAAAGAATGGATAGAACGGATATCATAAAAGCGTTGAAGGAGGATGTGGAAATTCCGGAAGTGGTGCAGGATAAGGCGATGGCGGCTTTTGATATAATCCGTACAGCAGGCGGAGGGGAAAGCTGCGGGAAAGAAGGACAGAGAAAGAAGGAAAGTATGGAAAAAGAAGACAGGGTAAACGGAAAGGGGAAATATCGGGAGCATCGCGGACGGCGGAAAAAGGGAAAAGGGTTTTCGGCGGGAAAAGCAGCGGTTCTCTTTTTGGCAGCGGCACTGGCATGCGGAAGTATTACCACGGTGGCGGCATACTTGCGCTGGAGCCGGAGCCTGGAGGAAGGAATGCAGGTAACGGAAGAACAGAAAGTGCAGTTGGAGGAAGAACAGGCAGTGGCGTTTGCCATGCAGGAATGTACGAAACAAGGAGTTAAAATTACGGCGGAACAGAGCATTACGGATAATTATTTTTCCTATATCGTTTTCCGCGTGGAAGGATATGGGCTTGCGGAAGGTGCGGAACCGGCATTTGAACGGATGGACGTATCGGTGGACGGGAAAGACGATTTTGACTATATGGCATCGTTTTATGACGGTTTGGTGATAGGACCGGACGGAAAGGCCGCCAATGCAGACGGCTCGCCGTTAGTGGAGGACAAATACGGGAATATCGGGCATATGGTGATGGAAGACGGAAGCATGGAATATATGGTTATGCTGCACAGCGATGTCAGGGGATATTTTGTGGGTAAGAATATCCATGTGGAGCTGCATAATTTGGGGACGGTTGCCAAAGCGGAATATTTGGGCACCGAGATTGAAGATACATGGACGTTTGACTGGAATCTGAAGGGAAAGGACAGCATGAAGGAATACCGGATGCAGGAGATGCTTGGGGATTCGGGGGCTACGGTGAAAAAGGTGGAGCTTTCGCCGGTTTCCATCCATGTGGAATATGTTTTCCCCCGGCAGACGGTGATGGAGGAAGGCGTCAATGAAAACGGGGAAAGCATTTCCGCCGAGTTTTTTGCGGAACCGCCAATGTTCATGGGAATGAAGATGAAGGACGGTACGCTGTATCCTTGGCTGGCGAACGGGGGAAGCATGGGATACGGTGACGGAAATACGGATATTTATTCGGTGACTTTTGCGCTTGACCGTGTCATCGACTTGGATCAGGTGGAAAGCCTGCTGTTTCGGAAGGACGATGTGAGGGGGATTCCTACGGAAGAAAACTTTTATGTGGTTCCGCTTCCGTAGTTGCGGTAGGGGATAAGAAAGGGCGGACGCACGGGAGGGAGGGCTTTGGAGGGCGGCAGCAGCGGGATTGCCTGTCCCGGTTTTCCGTGCACTTATTTCGGCTGGGAGTTTCTAAGCAGAATGGCGTAGGTTCTCACGCCGAAAACGAAGCACGGAAAATCCGGGACGGGCAATCCCGCTGCCGCCGCCCTCCAAAGCCCTCCCTCCCGTGCTGGATAAAAAAAATAGTGGGATGGAATATCTTTTTAATTTGGGGTAGTAAATCGGTGAAAAGATTGGTAAGATAGAAAATGGCGGAGGTGCGGGTGTTGGTTTGGAAAGCGGGACGGTGAGTGGGATGGCAGATGGGAAGAAGGATATGGATAGGGATGAAGAATTGCGTATGGAGCGGGTCGCTGGGCTGGCGGGGAAGGTGATGCAGCTTGCGCGGGATAATATTGTGGTCAATATGCGTTTTTTGGATGTGGCTTTGTCCAGGCTGAAGCCGGAAATGAAGCCGGGCATGGGGGGTGCGGCTTCGGATGGGGAGTGGTTGTATTATGATCCGGTTTGGCTGTTGAAGCGGTACCGGGAGGAGGAAGGTTTTCCGGTGCGGATGTATCTTCATGTGCTGTTCCATTTCGTGTTTTACCATCATTTTGCATATGGGGATAAGGAGCAGGAATTGTGGGATTTGGCGGTGGATGCCGCAGTGGAGAATGTGGTGCTGGAATTGGGGCTTCATATGGCGGCGCTGGAGACGGATGCGGAAGCGCGGAATAAACTGCATTATCTGAAAGAGGATGCGGGGATGCTGACGGCGGAGCGGATTTACCGTTACCTGCGGAACCGTCCGTTAAGCGGCGGGGAGAAAAAGCAGTGGCAGAGGTTGTTTGTCAGGGATGCCCATATATATTGGCAGCGGCAGGAACGGTTGGAGGTTTCGGAGGAGCAGTGGAAGAAAATCAGCGAAAGGATTAAGGCGGATTTAAAGTCTTTTTCCAAAGATAAAAATAATTCCGAGAGTTTGGAGAAAAATTTGGCGGAAGCTACCCGTGACCGGTATGATTATGCGGAAATCCTGCGTAAGTTTACGGTGGCGGGCGAGGATATGCAGGTGAACGACGAGGAGTTCGATTATATTTATTACACTTACGGGCTTTCGGAGTATGGAAATATGCCGTTGGTGGAACCTTTGGAGTATAAGGACGCGAAAAAGGTGAAGGAGTTTGTCATTGCCATCGATACATCGGCATCCTGCCGGGGGGAAATCGTCCGGGAGTTTGTGCGGAAAACGTATTCGATTTTAAAGGGGACGGAAAACTTTTTCCGGAAAATTAATGTGCATATCATCCAGTGTGACAGTGAAGTGCAGAGCGATACGAAGATAACAGGGGAAGAAGATTTTGAGGAGTTCATGAAGAACGGG
>CANTGP010000402.1 GCA_947653315.1 uncultured Lachnospiraceae bacterium | reverse complement strand
TATAACCGTTGCCTATAACTTAGTCCTTACAAAAACGCTCCCGAAAAGCCAACTGGCAAATAAAAATGATACGGGGGATATTACGCATCAGACTTACTTCTTTCCCTTTTGAAACAGGAAAAGCCCTGCTTTCGCAGAGCTTTTCCTGACGTTTTCTTTCAACTGCATATGCAAAAGTGCATTGCAGCCTAGCCAGAATGCGGTAAACGTCAAACCCATTCAAAGCTCGTAAGGCACTGCCCTTTGGCACAACACCTTATGTCTACGCTTTGACTGACACTCAAGTTGCCTGTCTTTATTATTATATTATGACAGACACGAAAATATATCAAAGGGTAATTACGGGCGTTTTCCGTTCCGGAAAAAAATTGAGTTATATCCGGGTATATTACCTCTCGGCCTTCTCAAACATCCCCGTATCCTCCCGGTAATACACCACCGCCTTTTCCGACCATTCCTGCGCATCTTCCCCCGGTTCTTCCCATGACAGCACATGGACGAACGCACCGTTTTCCTGCCACAGCAGATTCCGGTAAAACAGCCGTACCGGTTTTCCGTCCGCCCAACCAAAATAAAAATCACCCGGCACCTCCACTCCCGTCAGCGTATCGTAATTTCCTTTGATTTCTTCCGACGTATACGCCATAACGGGTACCGCGGCGGCATCCGTGAGGAATTCCCCCGCCGCCTTTTCCAGTACGGAAGCCGTTTTTTCTTTTGTGTTACAAAGGGAATCATGGGCGGTATAGGCATAAGGAGCCCCCTCCGCCGCAATTTCCGGCAGGCATGCGCCAAACCACACCGGCGGCAGGTCCACGCCTTTTTCCCCCGCCATTTTCCCAAGGACTTTATCCTGTGCTTTCATCAGGCCGTCCCTTTGTGCCTCGTCCACTCCGGCAATCAGCAGTTTTTTCATAACCCCTTCCTGCCCTCCGGTAATCACATAATCCCTCCGGTTTCCCGTTTCATAATCTTTTACGCTCCAATCATAGCCGTCCGTATAAACAAAATGTTCCAGCGAAATTTCCATCGTTTCTTCCATCTGACCGTTTTCATTTTCATATGTATACACATTCCGGTATCCCCAGCGCCAGTTGCTTCCCCCGTATGTTTCCGCCACCAGTTTTCCGTCGGAAATGCAGATTCCCTGATAAGGGTCGCCGTAAACGCCTCCTCCCCAGGACGGCAGGGTTTCCACCGGTTCCACCGGGAGAAACGAATCCTTCCCATCCCGGAGCAGTACATAGATTCTGCGGAAGGTATCCCCGAAATCCATGGTTTCCTTTTCTTCCGCACCGGCTTCCACGGTTCCGGTCACTGCCATGTCTTCCCGACCGTCCCCGTCCAAATCACCGAACACCACATCCTCCGCCACGATTCCTTCTCCCGGATACAGCTTATCCAGCCATTGCTGTGCCTTTTCCAGTTCCGCTTTCTTTTCGGCGGGGCAGATTTCGGTTTCCGACGTCCCAAGATACAGCTCCGGCACGGAAAAAGCCAGCTCCCCTATATTACGGCCCGGATTGTTAAAGATACTTAAGTAAAACAGGTCTTTCATCCCCTCAATCGGCATAAAATCCGTAATCCGGTTGTTGCTTAAGCCAAGCCAGTTCATATCCGCCATCTGTTCCAAAGCGCTGATATCCCCAATCTGATTATAGTCCAGCGCCAAATTATATAAACGTGTCAGCTTTTTTAACGGCGTAATATCCGTAATCCGGTTATCGCCCGCTCCCAGCGCTTCCAACCGGTAACAGTCCTCCAACGGCGACAAATCCGCAATCTGGTTGGAAGTAATATTAACCCCTTTCAAATTCCGCAATCCGCGCAGCGGCTCAATGGAACTGATTTCATTCCCGTGAAGTCCCGCTTCCTCCAGTTTTTCAAGCTGCTTAATGACACTAATGTCGCTAATATGGTTACACGCCAAAGAAATCTCCACCAAATCCCTGCAGGATGCCAGCGGGGTAATATCCGTAATTTCATTGCCGTAAAAGGAAATATGGGTAAGCTGCGGAAGCTCCTCCAAAAAAGAAAGCTCCTCAATCCCACAGTTTATCAGATACAGCCTAGTCAACTGCAAAAACCCCGAAAGCCGCGTCAAAAGCTCGTTTCCCTCCAAATTACAGCCACTTATTTCCAACACCTTCAAGCCGGGAACCATGGTGAAATCCAAATCAATAACAGGTGCCTTCTTATTAGAATTGGAAGAATAAAAAAGGGATAAATCCTCCAACCCCGTCAAATGCTCCAAATCCCGGAATGTTTTGACCTCCTGCGCGTTTGGAATACGCAGGCATTCCAGCGCTTCGATTTCCCCGTTCCCCGGAACCTCCCCGTCCCCGCAGCCCAAAGCGGCGTATACGGCTTCCTTCACCTTTTTATCCTTCCATTTCCATTCGTCTTCCCGCATTTCCCCTTCTTTGTTAATTTGCGCATCCGTCCCGTCTTCCCCTGCTTCCCTGCGGCTTTCCCCTCTCCCGTCTTCTACCGTACCGCCCGCATATTCCGTGCCGTCTTTACCGTCTCCAGCATATACCTTACCGTCTTCACCTCCCCTTTCCCCTTCCATCTCCGTTTTCGCGATTCTGCCAATCCCTTCCGTATCTTCCGCTTTCCCCTCTCCGGCGTATTCCCCGCCCGCCTGCTTTCCCATCCCACTGCCGCAGCCAAAGCAGAAACTACACATCAACACCGCTGCCATTCCCAAAGCAACCGCACGGCATCCCCGAAACGATGCCCCTATCTTCCACACCTGTTCCCTCATACCAAACCATCCTTCCTTGTTCCTTCTTGTTATTTTTTCCTTCATGTTATTTTTTTCCGTTTTTATTCTATCCGTTTTATTCTATCTCTTTTTACCCCCAATCTCCTGCGCCCATTTCCACCTTCCCCGCATTCACGGTCTTGTGGATTCGGCTGCTGTCCGGGTGCGGTACGCCCCTGGGGGCGGTTTGGCATGGCGGTATGCAGACCTGTTCAAGAAAATGGTGGTATTTCTTAGTGTTTTGTACCGCCTGTTTTTTGTCGTTTCAGGCGGCACTGTCTGACGACCACGAAGTGGGAGGAGTTTGCCGCCGTTGACAAAAAACAGACGACACAAAACGCTTAGAAATCCCCCATTTTCGCCGTCAGGTCTGCATACCGCCATGCCAAACCGCCCCCAGGGGCGTACCGCACCCGGACAGCAGCCGAATCCACAAGACCGTGAATGCCGCCACCCCCTATGCCGCCACCTATTCCACCACCTATTCCGCCTTCCGGAACCCCACCAGCTCCCC
>CANTGP010000401.1 GCA_947653315.1 uncultured Lachnospiraceae bacterium | reverse complement strand
TATACCATTCTGCTTAGAAACTCCCAGCCGGAAAAAGTGCACGGAAAACCGGGACATGCCATTCCGCGGCTGCCGCCCCGCAAAATAATCATTCCCGTGCGTCCGCCCTCCTTTTGCCATATATTTTATAAAGGTTTCTCTTGTATTTACCCGCAATTTATATTAGAATAGATACAGAGTTTGATAACAATTTATCAATAACATATAAGGAGGATAATTATTATGGCATACGTAATCAGCGATTCTTGCGTAGCATGCGGTGCATGTGAGAGCCAGTGCCCCGTAGGCGCTATCAGCATGGGGGACGGCAAATTTGAAATTGATGCAGACAAATGCATTAGCTGCGGTTCCTGTGCAGGACAGTGCCCGACCGGCGCTATTTCCGAAGAATAATCACATACAGGTAAAAAATCCGGAAAAAGCCCTCCATCAAATGATGGAAGGCTTTTTCTTTAACCCGAAGCGGACCGTCTTCTTTTTCTCCTCTTTCGCCCTTTTTCCCTTTTTGCTGCTGTAACTGCGGATCAGCTCGTCCAATGCCTTGTAATGTTCTTCCTCTTTCCTCATGCGTTCATCTTCCCGCTCCTGCGTCCGCTCCTCCTGCATCCGGAATTGGTAATCCATCTCTTTTAACAGGCATTGCTTGATATCCTCGCACAGCTCGCGGTTATTTTCCCTTACCGCCTCGGCTATCATGTGCTGTAACAATAACTGGAGTCTCGCATTCTTTTCCTCCCTGCTTTCCTCCCTTACTTCCGCAATGTCCCTTTTCCTGATAATTTCAATCATATGACGCTCCTGTTCACTGATGATATGTCCGTCTGCCGCCCTATTTGTTGCCGCTGCTTCTGCTCCCATGTTTTCTTCCATCCTTTCTTCCTTTGCTCCTGCTTCCCCGTTTCTTCCTTCCGCAAATTCCTCTGCGCCGTTACCGCCCGCCATCCTGACGTCCCACGGCTCCAGCCTGCCATTCTTTAAGATTACGCGTATTGCCTTCAACTGCAATCCCTGTTCCTTCAAAACCTTAATCTCACGGAACCGGTCCAAATCCTCCTGTGTATAATAGCGGTGCCCCAGTTCGTTCCGCTTGATGGGAATTTCCAGTTCATCCTCCCAGTAACGGAGTACATGGGATTCCACCTCCACTTTTTTCGCCGCATCCGAAATTAAATACCGTGTCTGCTCCATTGCTTTTCTCCTCTCCTTCCTGCTGCGTCTTGTCGACTGGTGTCGTATTTTGTATGTCTTATATGTAAAAAGAGGACAGCGCCTTACGCTTGTCCTCTTAAGTAATTTCTTATGACCGTTTATTTTTTCATATTCGCAAACTTCGTGTATTCCGGCAGCCATACCAGTTCTATGGTTCCGATGGGACCGTTCCTCTGCTTCGCCACAATGATTTCCGCAATTCCCTTCTTTTCCGTATCCTTGTTATAATAATCATCACGGTATATGAACATCACCACATCGGCATCCTGCTCGATGGCGCCGGATTCACGCAAATCCGAAAGCATGGGACGGTGGTCGGGGCGCTGCTCCACGGCACGGCTCAACTGTGACAGGGCGAGCACCGGAACACCCAGCTCCCTCGCCAATGCCTTTAAGGAACGGGAAATTTCGGAAATTTCCTGCTGCCTGGAATCATTCCTTCCCCCGCCGCTTCCCGACATCAACTGTAAATAATCGATAATAATCATCTTTAAATCGCTGTCCAGCTTGTATTTTCTGCATTTGGAACGCAGCTCCGAAATCGTGATGCCCGGCGTATCATCAATAATCAGGTTGGATTTTCCGATAATTCCCGCTGTTTCAATTAATTTTTCCCAGTCATTGTCCGACAGATTTCCGGTACGCAGCTTTTGGGCATCCACCTTGGACTCCAGGGAAAACAGACGGTTGACCAACTGTTCCTTCGACATTTCCAAACTGAATATGGCGACGGTTTGGTTTAACTTAAACGCCACATGCTGGGCAATATTTAATACAAACGCCGTCTTGCCCATGGACGGTCTGGCCGCAATCAGGACCAAATCCGAAGGCTGCATCCCCGCCGTGCGGTAATCCAAATCAATAAAACCCGTGGCAATCCCGGTCACATTCCCTTTATTCTTGGAAGCCCGTTCAATCTGGTCCATGGCATTCATGACAATCTGCCGGATTGGGACGTACTCCCCGGTATTCCTCCGCTGTATCAGGTTAAAGACCCTTTTTTCCGTATCTTCCAATATGGATTCCAAACTTTCCCTGCCTACATAACAGGTATTCGCAATTTCCTCGTTCAGCTTGATTAACCGCCGCAATACCGCTTTTTCCGCAACGATATCCGCATAATACTTTATGTTTGCCGAGGTCGGTACCGCGGTTATCAAATCCCTGATAAATTCCAGGCTGTTTACCTCCGGCGGCACATCCTTTTCCTTCAGGCGGTCCTGTAACGTGACCAAATCCACCGGCTTTCCCTCGTCATTTAATTCCACCATCGCTTCAAACAAAGTCCCGCACTGTTTGCTGTAAAAATCCTCCGGCGTAACAATCTCCGATGCCACCACAATGGCTTCCCTATCCATAATCATCGCGCCGATGACCGATTGCTCCGCTTCCATACTGTGCGGGAGTATCCGTTTGAGCAGCGCTTCTTCCATTTCCGCCAAGTTTCTCTCCCCGCCTTATCCATGATGTTCCGAAAATACGGTTCTTACTACGCTTCCTGCACTTTTACTCTCAGCTTTCCCGATACCTTCGGGTGCAGCTTTACCGTTACTTCATAAACACCCAGATTTTTAATGGCTTCCGTAAGCTGGATTTTCTTCTTGTCAATTTCCATACCGCACTGCGCTTTTGCCGCTTCCGCGATTTCCTTGGAGGATACGGAACCGAATGTCCTTCCGCCTTCGCCGGACTTAATGGATACGACCACTTCCTTGTTTTCCATCTCGGCGGCAAATGCCTGCGCCGCTTCCAACTGCTCTTTGGCAATTCTCTCCTCATTTGCCTTCTGCAGTTTTAAGTCGTTCATGTTCTTACTGTTGGCTTCTATCCCCAGTTTCTTTGGCAATACAAAGTTCCTGGCATAACCGTCGCTAACGTCCACAACCTGCCCTTTTTTTCCAAGACTTTTCACGTCTTCCAATAAAATCACTTTCATGTTTGTTTTTCCTGCCTTTCTCTTATGCTGACCACATTGCATTCCTTCCTGCGTATCCGGTTACACAGGCTGCAATGCAGCGTTGACTAAATTCTTCTTTCCTAAATTCCTCTTTCCTAAATTCTTCTTTCCTAAATT
>CANTGP010000400.1 GCA_947653315.1 uncultured Lachnospiraceae bacterium | reverse complement strand
AAAGAAACAGCGGAAGAAACAACGAAAGAAACGGCGGAAGAAATAACGAAAGAAACAACAAAAGAAACAATAGAAGAAACGAAGGAACGGGTGAAGAATACAAAAGAACCAATACCATGTATTCTGGAAGCCTTGGACAGGGAGTACGGGGTCACAAAAGAAGGGTTTTACCACAAAGAGGACTGGCAGCTTTTGGCGGCAATTATGTTAAGCGCGCAGAGCACGGATAAACAGGTGGACGAAACGCTCCCCGGCCTGTGGGAGCGTTTTCCCACCTTGGAGGAAGCGGCGTCGGCGTCCGAGGAAGATATTGCACGGGCAATCAAAAGTATCGGGTTGTATCAGGTGAAAGCGAGGAACCTGAAGAAATGTTTCGGGGAAATCTTAACCGTTTATGGCGGAAGCGTACCGGCAGAACTGGAACGGCTTGTGAAGCTGCCCGGCGTCGGGCGGAAGACGGCGACCCTTTTTTTGGCGGATGCCTACGGCATTCCGGGCGTAACGGTGGATACCCATGTGTTCCGCATTTCAAAAAGGCTGGGATGGGCGGAGGGAAAGAATCCCGTGGAAGTGGAGCGGGAATTGATGGAGCTTCTACCCAAAGAACACTGGAACCGTATCAACTTCCAGTTGATTTACCATGGCAGGAAGACCTGTACGGCAAGAAAAGCGAAATGCGGGGAATGCATATTGGAAAAGTGGTGCGGGAAAAAGTTTTGAGAAAAGCTGTCAGGATTTTGGTGCCATTTAGAAAAAAATATGGTATAATACGTGGGAGGGAAGGTAAGGCTGCAAGGAGACTTTGTATGGAGACGATCAATGAATTAAAACTGGAAGATTTTGTGGCGGGGATTCCGGGAGGCTTCTTCATTTACAGGGCGGACGGTGATGAGGAAATATTGTATGCCAACAGTGAGGTATGGCATTTGTATGGTTGCGGAACGGATGAAGAATTCCGGGCATTTACCGGCAACTCCTTTAAAGGCATGGTTCATCCGGAAGATTTGGAACGGGTGGAAGAAAGCATTCATGAGCAGATTAGGGTAAACCAAAAGAAATTTGACTATGTGGAATACCGGATTAAACAAAAGGGAGGCGGACTGCGCTGGCTGGAGGACTTCGGTCATTTGGTGAAAAACAGTATTTACGGCGAGATCTTCTTTGTTTTTGTCAGTGATGTTACGGACAAGGTGGAAAACAACCGGAAAATAGAAGACCAGTATTTAAGGCGTATCAGGGACCAGGAACTTTTACAGGCGGTTATCCAAAGCACGATTTACGCTTACCGTGAAGTGTACATAGTTAATTTAAAGGATAATTACGGAAGGATGATTTATCCGGATGATAAGGATGAGAAAGAGAAAGGGGATTACAAGAAAATCATAGAAAGGCATTTTGCGGAAGGCATCCTTTCCAAAGAAAGCGAGGAGATTGTCAGGAATATGCTGCAGCCGGAATCCATGCGGGAAGCGCTGATGGGGAAGAACAGCGTGGAATACCAGTACCGCAAGAGGAAAGCGGACGGTACGATGGAATGGTGTGCCACAACCGTTACGGTGAGCGAGAGGGAGGACGGTATCCCCATTACGGTGGTAATGTGCATACGGAGCGTGGAAAGCCTCATACGGAAAGAAGAACAGCAGAAGACAATCCTGGAGAGCGCCCTGTTAAATGCCAATCAGGCAAACGAGGCGAAAACCGTGTTTTTAACGAATATGTCCCATGATATGCGTACACCCATGAACGGAATCATGGGGTTTTGCGACCTTGCCATGCGTCATGCGGACGAACCGGAGCGGGTGCGCGACTGCCTGCGCAAGATACTGGAATCTTCCCACATCCTTCTTGGCATCATCGACAATATGCTGGACATGAGCCGGATTGAGTCGGGACAGTTGAACCTGGAGCGGAGTGAAAACAATCTGGTACAGATTATGAACGATGTTTACGGGCTGTTAAAGGACAGCCTGGAAAACAAAAAGATATCGTATGTTTTGGATATGCGTGATGTAAAGCACGAATGGGTGTACTGCGACCTGCTGCGGATGCATCAGATTCTTATTAACGTGGTGGGGAATGCCGTTAAGTTTACGGAACCGGGCGGAAGCATTACGGTAACGGTGAAGGAAAAACCGTCCTTAAGCGACGGGATCGCCAATTATGTATTCCGCATTAAGGATACGGGGATCGGTATGACGCCCGAATTTATGGAAAAGGTATTCCAGCCTTTTGAGCGGGAGCGGACATCCACGGTTTCCAAGATTCCGGGGACGGGATTGGGACTTGCGGTGACGAAGAACATCGTGGATTTGATGAACGGAAGTATAGAAGTGGAAAGCGAGATTGGGAAAGGCAGCGAGTTTACGATTTCCCTTTCGTTCCGTGTGCGTAAACAGGCGATAAAAATGGGTGATCTGCTCCAAATGGCGACCGAGACGGTAAAGACCGATAACCTTGCGGGGAAATGGGTGCTTTTGGTGGAAGATAACGAATTAAACCGCGAAATTGCGAAAGCGCTTTTGGAAGAAGAAGGATTGATCGTGGACGAGGCGGACGACGGTGACATTGCAGTGGAAATGGTCCGTAATTCCAAGGGAAGATATGATTTTGTATTAATGGACATCCAAATGCCGCGCATGAACGGTTATAAAGCGGCGAAGGCAATCCGTGAACTGGAGGATGAAAAACTGGCGGCAATCCCGATTATTGCCATGTCCGCCAATGCGCTGGAGGAAGACCAAAAGGAGTCGCTGCGTTCCGGCATGGATATGCATTTGGCGAAACCCATTGAAATGGGCAAAGTGCTTGCGGCTTTGGAATGGATGATGGTAAAAAGCGACCCGTTGGCATAGGAACCTGAGGGGAGCCGTCCGTTAGGTTAAGGTGTGCCGGGAAGTGTCAGAAAGCAGTTTCCGGCACTTCCCGGCAGTTATTTTCCGGCAAGGTATTCCGATTCGGTCCCTATGACGTTCTGTTCTTAACAGTCGGAAGGTTCTCCGCCAGGACCGTCCCTTCTCGGTACTTCGTCAGGAATGATGTCCTGGGGCAAATCTTCGTCAGGAATGTTGTGGTCGTCATACAAATTTTCACCGGATGTTCTTTTGGTGGGTGTTCCTTTATTATTCTTGAAATCCATATGGTCATCTCCTTTTCCTTTGATGCAATCAAATATGATGCAATCAAACCCTTTTGGTTTTCATGCCCGGTTAAAGTATGTGGGATTTTATAAAAAATATGTATGGTTCCATGAAAACAGGGATTCTTCCAAGCAGAAGCGGGAAGCAGGAAT
>CANTGP010000399.1 GCA_947653315.1 uncultured Lachnospiraceae bacterium | reverse complement strand
ATTCCTTACAACGGCGGATTTTTCTTCCCCGTCGAGTTCACTTGTTTTATTTTGGTACAAATTGTAGTTGAAATAGCGGTAAGGTTCAAATCCGTATACACCGCCGATTCCTGAAATTGCGCTGATTCCGCCCATACATACTCCTTTCTGCCATGTTTTTTTGGCAAATACTCTCTATTTTTTTACTTCTTTAATTTAACGTTATTTAACGCTGCATGGAATCCATGATTTCCCGCATCCTGTCTTCCACGGATTCCCCTAAAATTTCCTCGGTGGGAACGCCGTACATTTGCTCGATGATTTCATCGTAAGATTTTGCCGTATCCATCATAAGGTCGGTAAACTGCGGATCGGTGAAAACCATGTAAACGGAAAAACCCGTAAGGGCAACGGTAATGGCAAAAGCGCCGGTACCGCAGGAAATCCCTGTCTTTGCCGCCCCCTGCAGTTTTGGGGCGTTCCCTTTTGAGAGCAGTGCGAATACAATTGCCAAACTGCCGAAAATACAGGGAAGGTAAATGGGAAGGAATACCGACGTAACCAGTGCGGCTATTCCCAGCGCCATGGATGCGGTAGCGAGATTGCGTCCCCGTAAACCCGCCGCAGGCGGATACGGACCGCCGTAGGGCTGGTTTGGATAATTGTTTGTGTGATTGTTGCCATAATGATTGAAGTCCATAAGTCAGCCTCCTGAATATACATATTTAGTATACCACTTTATGTGCAATATTACAATCTTGAAAATCGGTAATGTATTCGGCTATAATCTTATGGTATGGATGCACGTAAAGAACGCCCATGGAGGGCGGATGCGACAGAATGTAAGAATGGAGTAGCATATGGATATTACTTTGAAATTGAGCGAAGAACTGCAGGTGCAGAAGTGGCAGGTGGAAGCCGCCGTGAAACTGATTGACGAAGGGAATACGATTCCTTTCATTTCCCGTTACCGGAAGGAAGTAACCGGTTCCTTAAACGACGAGACACTCAGAAACCTGGACGAAAGGCTGGCTTACCTGCGTAACCTGGAAGAAAAAAAGGAACAGGTGCTTGGAAGCATCGAGGAACAGGGCAAGCTGACGGAAGAACTGAAAGCCAGAATCCTTGCCGCCGAAACCCTCGTTGTCGTGGAGGACTTGTACCGTCCATACCGGCCAAAGCGCAAGACAAGGGCGAGCGTGGCGAAGGAAAAGGGACTGGACGGGCTGGCGGAATGGATTATGGAGCAAAAGGCGGAAATTTCCCTGGAGGAGGAAGCCGCAAAGTATATAAAGGAAGAAAAAGAGGTCAGGACGGTACAGGATGCCATACAGGGGGCGAAGGACATTATCGCGGAAAGCATTTCCGATGAGGCGGATTACCGTATGTATATCCGGGAAATCACCATGGAAGAAGGAAAGATTACCAGTACGGCAAAAGACGAAAAAGCGCAGAGCGTCTATGAAATGTATTATAATTATGAGGAACCCGTAAAGAAAGCGGCGGGGCACCGTATCCTGGCGTTGAACCGCGGGGAAAGCGAGAAAGTGCTTACGGTAAAAATTGCCGCGCCGGAAGAACGTATCCTGCAGTTTTTGGCGAAGAAGGTCATTGTTTCCGATAACGGCGTGACAATGCCCGTGTTAAAGGATGTCATCGATGACAGTTACCACCGTCTGATTGCCCCCGCCATTGAACGGGATATCCGTAATGAATTGACGGAAAAGGCACAGGACGGCGCGATAACGGTGTTCGGCAAGAATTTGGAACAACTCCTGATGCAGCCTCCCATTGCGGGAAAGGTAGTGCTGGGCTGGGATCCTGCATTCCGTACCGGATGCAAGCTGGCAGTGGTGGATGCCACCGGAAAAGTGCTGGATACCAAGGTAATCTTTCCTACGGCGCCCCAAAATAAGGTAACGGAAGCGAAAGCGGAATTAAAAAAATTAATAAAAAAATACGGGGTTTCGCTGATTTCCGTCGGGAACGGCACGGCATCGCGGGAATCCGAACAGGTTATCGTGGAACTGATTAAGGAATTGGACACGCCGCTCCAGTACGTGATTGTCAATGAAGCGGGCGCTTCGGTATATTCCGCAAGCAAACTTGCCACGGAGGAATTTCCGAACTTCGACGTGGGACAGCGCAGCGCCGCGTCCATTGCGCGCAGGCTGCAGGACCCCTTGGCGGAACTTGTGAAAATCGATCCGAAATCCATCGGTGTCGGCCAGTACCAGCACGATATGAACCAAAAGAAATTGGGCGATACTTTGGGAGGCGTGGTGGAGGACTGCGTGAATAAAGTGGGTGTGGACTTGAATACCGCATCGGCATCACTGCTTGAATACATTTCCGGCATTACGAAGGTAATTGCGAAAAACATTGTGGATTACAGGGAAAATAACGGCCGTTTCACCAACCGGAAACAACTTTTGAAGGTGGCGAAACTGGGACCGAAAGCGTTTGAGCAGTGTGCGGGTTTTCTCCGGATATTGGACGGGGATAATCCGTTGGATGCCACCAGCGTCCACCCGGAATCCTATGAAGCTGCCATGAAGCTGCTTGACCGGCTGGGACTGACCATGGAGGACGTGCGTAAGATGCAGAAGCAGGCGGCACAAAAAGGCGGCGGGAAGAAAAACGTACCTGAGACGGAGCGTAAAGCCACGGGAAAGCAGGCGAAGAACCAAAACCGTATCGTAATCCGCAATACCAACACCGCCATGGGGAAAGCGCTGGCGGCAGCCATGGGGGATGCCGTGCCCGAAAAAGACAGGGACAAAGACCTGGCACAAAGCCCTGCGGAAAGCAGGAGCACAGGCACTTCCGGACTGTTGCTGGAACGGAAAATCAAGGATAAGAAAAAAATGGCGGAAGAACTCGGCGTAGGGGAAATCACCCTGACCGATATTTTAAAGGAACTGGAGAAACCGTCGAGGGATCCCAGGGAAAATATGCCGGCGCCAATCCTGCGAAGCGACGTATTGGAGATGAAGGATTTGAAACCGGGCATGGTTTTAAAGGGAACCGTGCGGAATGTGATTGATTTTGGCGTGTTTGTGGATATTGGCGTGCATCAGGACGGTTTGGTCCACATTTCCCAGATTACCGACCGGTTTATCAAGCATCCGCTGGAAGCGGTAAGCGTTGGTGACATTGTGGATGTACAGGTGCTCGGCGTGGAGCAGGAGAAAAAGCGTATCTCGCTGACGATGAAAATAGGCAAAAAATCATAAGTATAAATAGTATAAATCCGTGGAGTTATGAAACTATAATGCAATAACTCCCCGGATTTTTTATAGTTATATAACT
>CANTGP010000398.1 GCA_947653315.1 uncultured Lachnospiraceae bacterium | reverse complement strand
CCTACATCTTAAACGTTCACATCGGAGACAAATATTACGTAAACTTTGCGGACTGCTCGCCCGTTGCCGGCAGGGCAGGGGTGAGGGAATTTTTATTTGCGGAACGCACCGGAAACGAAAGCATGATGCGTTTCGCCGCGCAGGACTTCCATGCCGGGGGGACTGAATCCCTGCTCCTTCCGTCGGAAAATAATCTTTTTTACCGGCTGCAGAACGCCTTTACCATCCGCCGGATTACGCAGTACCGCACTTTCCGCCCGGCGCCTGCCGGACACCCCGACATCTTCTATCCCAGCGTCGGCGTATTCCTGGCAAGGGACGGCTCCCTTACTTTGGCGGTCAAAGCAGGGGACAATGGGGACAGCCACAACCATAACGATACGGGGAGCTTTACCGTTTATAAAAACAACATGCCGATGTTCATCGACGTGGGCGTGGAAAGCTATACGAAAAAAACATTTTCCCCCCAACGCTACGAGATATGGACCATGCAGTCCGCCTACCACAATCTGCCCACCGTAAACGGTTTCCAGCAAAAAGACGGGGAATGCTACGGCGCCAGGGATGTCGTCTGCCATATGGGGGATACCCTCTGCGACATCGACATGGATATCTCCGGCGCATATCCGGCAGAATCCGGCCTGACCGCTTACCGGCGCAGGGCCGCCCTTTACAAAGGAAAGGAAATCCTCATCCACGACCGTTTTTCCTTCGCCAATACCGACGGTATGGCAGAAAATACGGCAGGGGCGGAAACACCGGCCGGCACCCCTTCCGTAATAATCAGCCTCATGACTTATGAAAAACCCATCCCGCACCCGTCCGACGACGGACTTTGCCTCCAAATCGGAACTTTGGGTACCCTTACCATGGAAAGCGGAAGCGGCAGACATCCCGGAAACGGCGATGGCATGGAAACCGCGAAAGAAAACAATAAAAATATTCAAATAAAAGAAATCGAAGAAATCCCCATTACGGACCCACGGCTGAAAACCGCATGGGAGCATAATATTTACCGTATTTTGCTGCGCGTAACCGGAGGAGAAGCCACGTTTCACATTTCATAACCTGTCATACGCACGGAAAGGAACACAGGAAAACAATATGCCGAAAACAAAGAGAAAACACAGCAACGGAATTTTACGCCAAATCAGCGCCGCATTCCTCCTTCCCATATTTTTCGTGATTCTTGTGGGTCTGCTATCCTATAAACAATCCGAACGGGGACTCAGGGAAAAATACGAAGAAGCCGCCATGACCACGCTGAAAATGACCACCCGGTACATAGACCTCGGATTACGGCTCGTGGAGTCCGAAGCGCTGAAATACGCATACGATTCCAATTTCAACGAATATTTCATGGGATTATACGAAAAAAATGCGTCCAAAAAATCCCAGGCAATATCCACCATGCAGTCCGGCATGAAAAGCGCCCGTACCACCAATCCGTTTATCCATGACATTTACATCATTACCAAATCGGACGTAACCATGCAGACTACGAAACAAATGACGGCAGGTACCGGAAAAGGATTTTATGAAGATTTCAGCAAAGAACTGGAAAGCGCTTACGGCGGCGCCGTCAATTCCATGTGGATGGACACACACCAAATGCTGGATGACCGTTTTGACATTGCCCCCGGCGATTATATTCTTTCCTACTACTGCACATCCACCAATTCCAAAGCCGGTATAACGGTGGACGTAAGCGCGGAAACCATTGCCAATGCCATCCGTGCCATGGATATGGAAGACGGAAGCATGGTCGGATTCCTTACCAGGGACGGCAGGGAAATCACATCCGGCGAAACCCCCGGATTTTCGCTGGCCGACAAGGATTATTACCAAGACTTCCTCGCATCGGAAGACCTTGAAATCATTACCTATATTACGGAAAACCAACAGGATTATCTCCTTCTCGCATCCAAAAGCGATATTGCCGGAGCCGTATTATATGCTGCGGTTCCGAAAGACGCCGTTGTGGCAGAAGCGGAAGGCATCAAATCCATCACCGTTTTCCTCGTACTCTTATCCTGCCTGATTGTCGTTGTCACCGCATCCTTCCTTTCCGTCAGAATCAGCAGACGGATGAATGTTCTTTCCACGGGTTTGTCACGCGCTTCTTCCGGCGACCTGACCGTAAAAATGGATTTAAAGGGAAACGACGAATTTTCGGACATCGGACGCTCCATTAACCTTATGCTGGAACATATGCACCGTCTGGTGCAAAACACGACACAGAATGTTTTCCGGGTCTCCCAAACGGCACAGGACACCCGTGCCACCTCGGTAACGGTAAACAGCCATTCGGAAGAAATCAGCAATGTCATTGGGGAAATCCATACCGGTATTTCCAACCAGCAGGAAAATGCCGGCGAATGCCAAAGGAAAATGGATACCTTATCCGACGAAATTAAAATGATGTTAAAGGAAATCGAAAGCATCGAACAGTTTTCCGAGTCCAGCAACGAAATGATAAAACGCGGAATCGCACAGATGGATGCCCTGTCCGAAAGCTCCTCCGCCACCGCATCCGTTACTTCCAAAGTCATCCAGGACATCGGCGAATTAATGGAAAAAACCAAAGCCATTGAAAACTTTGTGGAAATCATTAACGGCATATCCGCCCAAACCAACCTGCTCTCCCTCAACGCTTCCATCGAAGCCGCCAGGGCAGGTAATTCAGGCAGGGGGTTTGCCGTCGTTGCGGAAGAAATCCGTAAACTGGCAGACGATTCGCTGCAGGCCGCCAAACAAATCAGCGCCACCGTAAACGCCGTGCGGATACAGGTGGACGAAACCACTGACAGCGCGGTAACGGCGGAGAAATCCGTGCTCCAGCAAACGGAAACCGTCAAAACCATGAATCTCATTTTCGGGCAAATGAATACGGGTATGGCACAATTATTAAATAATATCCAAGCCATCAGCCAAAATGTGGCGCGGGTGGACGCCGACCGCCATTCCACGAAAAAAGCGGTGAACAATATTACGGAAATCATCCGCGGCACCTCCGCCAGCGCATCCAAAGTGGATACCCTCGCCCACGAACTTTTGGAATATGCGGAAACCATGAATACCATTTCCGAACACCTGACGGACAGCACACACGGATTAAAAAAAGAAATGTCCCAATTTATCCTTTAAAACCGAAACCTTCCCCAACCCGCGCCGGGCACCTGCCAGCTCCGCTGGCATCTTCCTTGGGGTGCCCGTGTGCAATCGAGTAGGGAAGGCATCTTCCCTACTCGCCGCGCGCCCCGTGCGCCGCTTTAGCGGCATATTCCTCTGCA
>CANTGP010000397.1 GCA_947653315.1 uncultured Lachnospiraceae bacterium | reverse complement strand
AGGTCGACTGGCGGCATCGTCTCGAGTTTAGAAAAAAACAGCAGGAAAAAAGGAGAGAAACATATGAAAAAGTATGCTTACATGAAAAAAATACTGGCGTTGGCGCTTGGCAGCGCAATGGTATTGTCGGCAGTAGGGTGCGGTTCCGGACAGGGAACACAAAATGCGGGAGGCGGGGAAGCGCAGGCTCCTGCTGAGCAGGAAACAAAGGCAGATGCACCGGCTGCTGCGGATGGCGCGGCAGAACAGGAAGCGGGCGGTGAAAAGGTTGTGATAAAGATGACCTGGTGGGGCGGTCAGACACGGCATGACCAAACGCAGGCAGTCTGTGACCTGTATACGTCACAGCACCCGGACGTGACATTTGAATTGTCGCCTTCCGGTTGGGACGGCTATTTTGATAAATTATCGACCCAGACCGCTTCGGGCTCCATGCCGGATATTGTACAGATGGATTATCTGTATCTGGCAACTTATGCGAAAAATAATTCACTGGCGGATTTGCAAGGATTTATTGACGACGGGACGATTGATGTATCCAATATTGACGGCAATCTGTTACAGACCGGAAGCATGAACGGTAAAATGTCGGCGCTGGTACTGTCCACTTCCCTGCTTAACGTGGGTTTTAATCCTGATGTACTGGCGGAAGCCGGAGTGGAAGAACCGACGGGCGCATGGACATGGAGTGACTTTGTGGCAATGTGTGAAACCGTATATGAAAAGACGGGAAAATATGGTGTTTCCATGGATTCCGTTGCCGATACCAAT
This sequence comes from uncultured Lachnospiraceae bacterium, assembly GCA_947653315.1. GTDB lineage: Bacteria > Bacillota > Clostridia > Lachnospirales > Lachnospiraceae > Kineothrix. Next base: position 2,527 of record CANTGP010000397.1, on the reverse strand, counting down.
ATCTTTAATTACTGAGTAAGGCAGCAGGGCGGCAAACTGTTCAGCGATGACAACAAATCGCTCGGATATGAAGATGACAAGGTATTTGTGGACTTTGTCAATATGTGGAATGGCCTGATGGATAAGGAAGCAATGCCTGATCCGGATGAGTATGCACAAATATCCACATTGGGACAGGAGGCAGGTCCGGTTGTAACCGGCGAGGCGGCATCCATTTTTGAGTGGAACAATTATGCATCCAAAGTGAGCACGGTGAACGACAAGATTAAAATGGTAACGCCTCCGTTATCGAATTCTTCCGATGCAAAGGGGCTTTGGATGAAACCGGGCATGTTTTTTGCAATCGCGGAGACTTCCAAGGTAAAGCAGGAAGCGGCGGAATTTATCAACTGGTTTATTAATTCCGAGGAAGCAAACGATATCATGATGGCAGAGAGGGGAACGCCTGTATCCTCCGCAATCCGCCAGCATTTGATTGACAGCGGCAGTATGGGGGCACAGCAGGTTGCCATGTTTGAGGGAATTGCGGGTGCGGCAGAGTTATGCGGTGAGACGCCGGCACCGGATCCGGCAGGAATATCAGAGGTGAACGAGGCGTTTAAGAAGGCGGCAAACAGTGTTTATTACGGGCAGGCATCCGTGGAGGACGCGGCAGCGGCATTCCGCGAGGAGGCTAACGCAATTCTGGAAAGGAATAACTAGAATGGAAATGGGGAAGGAGGGGAGGAAATAACCGTCCCTCCTTTTTCCTGCACGGAACCATGCAGGGAAAGAATCAATCATATGGAAAGGAAGGTAACTTTCATGAAAAAGAAGAAAGCGAAAGCCCCTTATAAAAAGGGGGATAACATTGCCGGATATCTGATGCTGGCGCCGTGGCTGTTCGGATTTGTCCTGATGTGGTTTATTCCGATGCTGATATCGGTTTATTACTCACTGACGGATTTTAACCTGTTAAATACGCCGTCCTTTATCGGAATTGATAATTATATCCGTGCGTTTACGGGTGATAAGACATTTTGGCAGGCTTTAAAGGTAACGTTTGTGTATGTGCTTTTTTTAGTACCGCTGCGGCTGGCATTTGCGCTGTTTGTTGCAATGCTGTTAAATAAAAACCACAAAGGGCTGGGGCTGTACCGTACCTTGTATTATATTCCTTCGATTATCGGGGGAAGCATTGCCGTATCCGTTGTTTGGAAACAGATTTTCGGGAACCAAGGGGTGGCGATGACGCTGCTTAGTGCAATCGGCATTCAGCAAAAGACCTCTTTTCTCGGCAATACCCATACGGCGCTGGGCGTGATTATCCTTATGGGTGTGTGGCAGTTTGGATCTTCCATGCTGATTTTCCTGTCCGCGTTGAAGCAGATACCTGGTTCTTTGTATGAATCGGCAATGGTGGACGGTGCGAAGCCGTGGAAAATATTTACAAAAATTACGCTGCCGATGCTCACCCCGACCATTTTCTTTAACCTGATCCTTCAGATTATCAACGGTTTCCGGGTATTTACGGAAAGCTATGTTATTACGGACGGAGGACCGCTTGACAGTACGCTGTCCTATGTGCTTTACATGTACCGCAGGGCATTTACCTATTTTGATATGGGTTATAGCTGTGCGCTGGCATGGATACTGGTGGCAATTATCGGTGTATTTACCGTCGTACTGTTTAAGACCCAGGGAAGCTGGGTACATTATGAAGCCGGGAGGGATTAGGTATGGGTATGCATAAGAAAAAAACAATTCATTCGGTTGTATTTCATGTGGGGGCCTGCCTGCTTGGGTTTATTATGATTTATCCTCTGCTTTGGCTGCTGGCAAGTTCCTTTAAGAGTAATGAGACGATGTTTTTAAACCCGTATTCGCTGATTCCGGATGTTTGGGATGCGGCTAAAAACTATGCCAGCGGTTTGGAAGGCGTCGGGGGCGTGCCGTTTTGGAGATTCCTGTTAAATTCCCTGGAAGTGACGGTAGTAGGTATGGTTGGATGCGTGGTGACATCCCTGTTTGCGGCATACGCTTTTTCCCGAATCCGTTTCCGTTTTGGAAATTTCTGGTTCGGATGTGTGATGATGACCATGATGATTCCGGCACAGGTCATGGTTGTTCCGCAGTATATTATCCTGAAGAAGCTGAACCTGATTGATACAAAGATTGCATTGATACTGCCTTGGTTTTTCGGGGGCGCATTCTTTATTTTCCTGATGGTACAGTTTTTCCAGGGAATACCGAGGGAACTGGACGAGGCGGCAGAAATTGACGGCTGCGGAAGGGTTGCCATTTTATTTAAAATCCTTGTCCCGGTAGTGCAGCCGGCGATTATTACATCTTCCATTTTTGCGTTTTACTGGATTTGGCAGGATTTTTTCCAGCCGTTAATTTTCATGAACAGCACGAAGAACTTTACGATTCCATTGGCACTGAACATGTATTTGGATCCGGATTCCTATAATAATTACGGTGGATTGTTTGCGATGTCCGTGGTTTCCCTGATTCCCATCATTGTATTCTTCATTATTTTCCAAAG
>CANTGP010000396.1 GCA_947653315.1 uncultured Lachnospiraceae bacterium | reverse complement strand
TAATATCTTCTAATTGTTTTAATCTGCTTGTATATGTTTCCAATGTTTCCCTTCTTGCACCCGGTCTTGCCGCCGAAATGGTATCGGCAGCCTGTACAAGACATGCAATCAATGAATGCGCCTCCACGTCCCCGTGGTGCGATTCAACCGCGTTGATGACCACTGCCGATTCTTTATATTTCTTACAGAGTTCAACGCCTAATTGAATGTGTGAACCTTCCATTTCATGGTCCACTGCCTTACCGATATCATGCAGTAATCCTGCCCGTTTTGCCATCCGCACATCCAGTCCCATTTCCGCGGCAAGAAGCCCCGATAACTGGGCAACCTCAATCGAATGCTTTAACGCATTCTGACCATAGCTGGTCCGGAATTTCATTTTACCGAGCAGTTTCACAAGTTCGGGATGAATACCGTGTACGCCGACTTCCAGCGTTGCGGCTTCACCTTCCTCCTTAATCATGACCTCGACTTCCTTCTGCGCCTTTTCCACCATTTCCTCGATCCTGGCCGGATGGATACGTCCGTCCACAATCAATTTTTCCAGTGCAATTCTTGCCACTTCCCGCCGTATCGGATCAAAGCCGGACAAAATGACTGCTTCCGGCGTATCGTCAATAATAAGGTCAACGCCCGTCATCGTTTCAAGGGTTCTGATGTTCCTTCCCTCCCGACCGATGATCCTTCCTTTCATCTCGTCATTCGGAAGCTGTACCACGGATATCGTCGTCTCGGATACATGGTCGGCCGCGCATTTCTGTATCGCCGTGATCACATATTCCTTCGCCTTCTTGTCCGCTTCTTCCTTTGCCCTGCTCTCCATTTCCTTAATCATTACGGCAGTTTCGTGTTTTACTTCATCTTCCACAATCTTTAACAAATAATCTTTTGCCTGTTCGGAGGTTAATCCTGAGATTCGTTCCAGTTCCTGTAATCTCTGTTCATTGAGCTTTGTAACTTCTTCGCGTAATTTGGCGAGGGATTCTTCCCTTGCTGCCAAACTCACTTCTTTTTTCTCGATGGCTTCCGCTTTTTTATCGATGTTTTCTTCCTTCTGCTGGACTCTGCGCTCATAACGCTGCGCCTCGGCTCTCCGCTCTTTAATCTCCTTGTCCAACTCGTTCTTAGTACGGATGGATTCTTCTTTGACTTCGAGCAGCGATTCCCGCTTCTTCGTCTCGGCAGTTTTCAGTGCCTCATCGATAATCTCCCTCGCCTTGTCTTCCGCATTGCCGATTTGGGATTCCACCACCTTCTTACGGTAAGCAACCGCCGCCGCGGCAGTAACCGGCACCGAGATCACCAAAGTTACAATGACTGCTATTGCAACATACATGTACAGGAGCACCTCCTTATTTAGTTTTCATTGTACGAATATCTATATAGAATGTAAGAATCAAAACTGATTCAAGTGAAACATTCTAACAAGCGATTTTACAACAATTAAAATTTTAAACTCAAATCGAACTAATGTCAAGTAAAAGTACGCTCCTAATTGTGTCCGTTTGGAATCCCTTACGGTACAAAAATGCCGATAACTTCTGTTTTTCCCTGCTTGTAGCCGTTTCCGGGTCATAATTTTTTTTTCGCAAAATTTTTTTTGCCACAGTTATTTCATCCGGCTCCCCGTCCAAATCCGTCAACTCCTCCATCACTTCCGCAACCAGTTCCCGCCGGATTCCCTTTGCCGCCAAATCCTGTTCCATACGCCTGCGGCTCCTGTCTTCCTTATGGTAGGCGATGTAATCCTGCGCGTATTTCCGGTCGTCGATGTAGCCAAAAGATTTCACGTATCCAACGGCGGCATCGATGATTTGTTCCGGGTATTCCCCCTGACGGAGTTTCTCCCGCAACTGACGTTCCGTATATGCCCTCGCCTTCAATAAATTCATGCTGCGCAGTTTTGCCCGCTTCGGCAGTACCTCCCCCATAATTGTCCCGTAATCCTGCGCCGGAATTTCTTCCCCTTCTTTTATGTGATACGGACGCAATTCGCCCTTGTACAGCACAAAGGCAAATTCCCCGTCAAGAAATACCCGTACCCTCTTTTTGTCCAATTCCTCCGTCTTCGTCACAAACATCGTCTATCCGCTCACTCTGCCGCAGGCTGCGCCGCTTCCGCCGACTCCGCCTTTTTCGCCTTTCCTGCCTTTGTCTTCGGCGCCGGTTCGGCTGCCGGTTCCGCTTCCCTGTCTGCCGCGGCATCTTTCTCCAGTCCGAATTTTTCCCTTACCTTATGCTCCACTTCCCTGCACACTTCCGGATTATCTTTCAGGTATTGTTTCGCATTCTCGCGTCCCTGACCGATTTTATTGCCGTCATAAGCATACCATGCGCCGCTTTTACTGATAATATTATTTTCCGCCGCCAAATCAAGGATATCCCCGACTGCGGAAATCCCTTCTCCGAACATAATGTCAAACTCCGCTTCCTTAAACGGGGGGGCAATCTTGTTTTTTACCACTTTAACCCTGGTCCGGTTACCGATTACCTCTCCGCTTTGCTTTAAAGATTCAATCCTGCGGACATCCAAACGCACCGAGGAATAAAATTTCAACGCCCGCCCTCCGGTGGTCGTTTCCGGATTGCCGAACATCACGCCCACTTTTTCACGCAACTGGTTTATAAAGATAACGGTACAGTTGGACTTACTGATTACTGCCGTCAGCTTCCGGAGCGCCTGGGACATCAGACGTGCCTGCAGCCCAACATGGCTGTCGCCCATGTCGCCGTCAATTTCCGCCTTGGGAACAAGCGCTGCCACGGAGTCCACGACCACGATATCCACCGCACCGGAACGCACCATGGTTTCCGTAATCTCCAAAGCCTGTTCCCCGTTATCCGGCTGTGATATGTACAGGTTATCCACGTCCACCCCGATATTTTTCGCATATACGGGGTCAAGGGCATGTTCCGCATCAATAAAACCTGCAATCCCGCCCCTCTTTTGGACTTCCGCAATCATATGGAGCGTTACGGTAGTCTTACCGCTGGATTCCGGTCCGTATATTTCCACAATCCTTCCTTTCGGAATGCCACCAAGCCCCAATGCAATGTCCAGGCTTAAGGAGCCTGTGGGAATCGTTTCCACGTTCATCTGCGCCGTAGGATCTCCCAGCTTCATCACCGCACCCTTACCATACTGCTTCTCTATTTGTACCAACGCCGCATCCAATGCTTTTAACTTTTCTTCTCTTTCCATTTCCTTCTTCTCCTTATTCTTATCCCTTTGATCCGGTTCCCCACCCAATCCGTTTATTCCCGCGAGCAACGAGCCAAGTAGCCGCACTCATGCGGATATTTGGCGAC
>CANTGP010000395.1 GCA_947653315.1 uncultured Lachnospiraceae bacterium | reverse complement strand
GGGAATTGAAATCGGAGCGGGAAGCGAAATTGGAGAAGGCAGCCAAAAAATCGGGGAAGGTGTTTATGGCCGTTCCATTACCGATCCCTGTCTCGGATGGGCAGATTCCGAACGGCTGATTTACGATATCGCGGAATATATCTAAGATTTCAGAATATTTTCAGGAAAACGGATAAGAGCATGGGATTTACATAGCTTTCCAAAGCGCTTCCCGCTATAAGAATCCCTGCTGCGGTAAGCAGTTTTGGAATGACTTTCACCAAATACTGTTTCCCCCTTCCGTATCCCGTTTCCGCCAACCGTTCCGGGTGGTACAAAGCCATGTTCAGCCTGCAGCACCAGTCCATCAGCATGATACATGCCGGAACGAGCAGCAGGTATTGGGGAAGGACACTCACCAGCACAAGCGCGATTCCCCGTATTCCGTAACGGATAGACGCCACCGACAGGAAAATTCCCGCCATGCCCCCCATCCAAAGGGCATACGCCGATACCGCTGCCGTCCCCACATAAGTCGTCGCCAGCAGGCACAAAAGCACCGCAGCCCCAAGTCTTTCTTTCAGCACATAACGGAAAAACGCTCCGCCGTCCACTTCCAAAAACCGCAGCCGACTCAAAGAAGCCGCGCTTAACAGCTCCATGCCCTGCAAAAAATCGGTTTTCCAAATATTCGATGCCAGGACCCCTGCAAGGAATCCGCCCAAAAATAAATACAGCCAGCGCATACGCCGGCTGCCCATTCCATATCCCTGATACATATTACCATTCCCAGCGCACCATATTTACCGTAACGATTCAGCCTTCGGCCCAACAAGTGCAAAGTCCTGGCTGAACTGTTACTATTTACTACAATATATGCGTGTCCGGACGGATACATGTCTGTTCCGGAGCGTGTTTGAAAATTGCTTTCTGACAGATGTCAGGAATGAATTTTCAAACACGCTCCAGGATATTGCTTAACAATATTTTGTCCGGTAAGACATCACCGCCGCAATGGTTTTGGAATCCTCGATTTTACCGTCTAAAATCAAACCGCACAACTCCTCCACGGTATAAGCCTCCGCATGGATAAATTCATCCTCATCCAAATGCTGCTCGCCCTTTTTTAAATTCCTCGCCACATAAATGTCAATTTTCTCATTACAAAATGCCACCGTGGTCCGCAGCGTAATCAGAAGTTCCAAATCTTCGGATTGGTAACCGGTTTCCTCCTCCAGTTCCCTTGCCGCAGCGTCCTTGGTAGGTTCCTCTCCGTTTAATCCCCCTGCCGGAATCTCCAAAGTCTCACGGTCCAACGCATTGCGGTACTGGCGTACCATCAGAAGTTTTCCGTCCTCCCTGACCGGCACCACCGCCGCAGCCCCTTTGTGACCGATAAAATCCCACTCCACCACATTTCCGTTGGGAACCTGCACCGTATCTTTATAAAAATCCACAATGACGCCATGGTACATCAGTTCCCGGTTCAACCTTTTAAATGTTTCCGCCATAATCCTGCCTTTCCATTTTCGTTATATTCGTTATATTCTCTATTTCCCTTTTTTCTGTTATTCTCCAGTCCTTTTCCTACCGTTTTCCAATTCATTTCCTGTTATTTCCGGTCTTCCAATCCAAACTGAGACACCATGGAACTTCCGTCAGCAGGCGTACTTTTCCACCATGGCACGTTCTTCCAATAACGCTTCCACGCTCACCAGCTTCACACACAAAACAAACAAATCCGCTGCCTGTGCCAGTTCTTCCGGCGTAGGGAACGTAGGCGCCAGCCGTATATTGCTGTCATTCGGGTCCTCGCCGTAAGGATAAGTAGCTCCTGCGCCGGTTAACACCACCCCCGCTTCCTTACATTTTGCCACGATTTTCTTCGCACACCCTTCCATGGTTTCAAAGGAAATGAAATACCCGCCTTTCGGATTGGTCCATTCCGCAATACCAAGACCGTCCAATTCCTTTTCCAATACCTGAAGCACTGCCTCAAATTTCGGACGGATGATTGCGGCATGTTTCATCATATGCGCTTTTAAACCGTTGATATCCTTAAAATACCTTACATGGCGTAACTGGTTTATCTTATCAAACCCAATCGTCTGCACCGTTAAAGACTTGCGTACATCGTCCAAATTTGCTTTGGATGCCGCAAGCGCCGAAATACCGCCTCCGGCAAACGTCACTTTGGAGGTGGAGGCAATCTCATACACGATATCCGGATTCCCCGCCTTTTCACATTCGCTTATGATATCCAGTATTTCATCCTGCTTATCTTCATATAAATGGTGGATGGCATAAGCATTATCCCAATAAATCCGGAAATCCGCCGCTGCAGGTTTTAATGCCGCAAATCTGCGCACCGTTTTATCCGAATAGGAATATCCCTGCGGATTGGAATACTTCGGCACACACCAAATTCCTTTCACGCATGCGTCCGATTCCACCAGCTTTTCCACCATATCCATATCCGGTCCGTTTTCCGTCATGGGTATGGTTATCATCTCTATCCCAAAATGCTGCGTAATCGCAAAATGCCTGTCATACCCCGGTGCCGGACAAAGGAATTTCACCCGTTCCAGTTTACACCATGGGGTATTCCCCATAACACCGTGGGTCACACTGCGCGATATCAAATCATACATAACCGTAAGGCTGGCATTTCCGCACACAATCACCTGGTCCGCCGAAGGCACGCCCATCATTTGCGCCATAAGTTCCTTGGCTTCCGGTATGCCGTCCATCAAACCATAGTTCCTGGTGTCAAGCCCCGCCGCCGTCTTAAAGTCGGAAGAAGAATCCAGAATATCCATAAAATCCATTCCCATGTCCAATTGGGCAGCCGACGGTTTTCCCCTGGACATATCCAGTTTCATTTCCTTCCCCTTGGCATTTTCATATGCTTTTCCCAACTGTCTTAACAACTGTTCCAATTCTTCCCTGCTTAACTCTTTGTACGGTTTCATCTCTGCACCATCCTCTTAATTTGCCATATTTCCATGTTACGCATACGTTCCACCTAAACATGTTATTATTGGATAATCGTATACAATCATACACACCTCGTATATCATACTACATACGCCGGAATTTCACAAGAAGTTTTTTTATTTTCATGGATGTCCTATGTTAAACCTCTTTCTAATTCTTAATATCAATACTTTTTTTGTGCTGAATGTGTATGCCTATATGCCCGATACCTAAAATAAGCGTTGCCATTAACATACATACAACTTTTCCGTACATTCCCAACATGAAAAAAGCAATAACCGGCAGCGTTGCCCCGGCAAGGGGTATACCTAAAAAGCTGCTGTAAAAGTCTGATA
>CANTGP010000394.1 GCA_947653315.1 uncultured Lachnospiraceae bacterium | reverse complement strand
CGCCCTGCAAAAGAATCCCTCCCGTGCGTCCGCTTACTATTCGGCAGATTTTGCAATGTCTACAAGGTACTTGGTATTTCATTTGACGGCGGCAGGCATGTGTGGTCTTTACAGACGTAGTACGTGGTTTTTCCGTTAAGCAGGGAATACCCCTCCGTTTCCTTTTTTAAAATCCGTATCGTTGCATAAAGGGGCAGTGCGCGCATGACGGCGGCTGTCCCGTCTTTTTCCGTTGTCCCGTCTTCCTTGGCCGTTACCACGGTGATTTCCGGCATCGGGTGCAGGTATAGGAGAAGGGAAAGCAGGAACATGCCATGTCCCGCCGGGTAATTCTCCGCTTTCCCCGATAAAAAGGCAAGCTGCCGTTTGGCCAGCCGTCCGTAATCTTCCTGTCCCGTAATTTGGAATAACCGTACCAGGCAGTATGCCATAACGGAGTTGCCGCTTGGCATGGCGCCGTCATACGTTTCTTTTGGTTTCATGACCAAAGTTTCGTTTTCCGTCCCGCACAGATAATAGCCGCCGTTTGTTTCATCCGCAAACTGTCGGACCGCTTCCCCGCAAATCTGTCCGGCACGTTCCAAATATGCGTCTTTTCCGGTGGCTTCGTATAAAAACAGTAAGGCTGCCCCATAGTAGGCGTACTCATCCAAAAAGCCCTTTGCGGAACGGATATGGCTGCGGCAGCCGACGAAAAGGAGATTTCCGTCGGTAAGGTATTTTTCCACAAACTGTTGTGCCTTTTCCGCTGCCGAAAGATAAAAAGCAGTTCCCGTAATGCGGTAAAGGATGGATAATGCGCCAATCATGAGGGCGTTCCATGAAGTCAGGACCTTATCGTCCAAATGCAGTTTGGCACGGGATTTCCGGTATGCATACAGCGCTTCCTTTTCTTCTCCGAATCCGTCTGCGGTTCCGTTACCGTTTAACAGGTTGGGAATGTTCTTCCCTTCAAAATTCCCTTTCTCCGTAATGCCGAAATGGCGGCAGAACAGCCCGCCCCTTTCCTTTCCCAAAATCCGGATGATTTCCTTGTAATCCCATACGTAATATTTTCCTTCTTCCCCTTCGCTGTCCGCATCCTGTGCGGAATAAAATTCCCCTTCGCCGCCCGTCATTTCACGCAGGACATATGCGGCGGTTTTCTTTGCCGTATCGAGGAACATCTCATTTCCTGATAAACGGTATGCAACCCCGTAAGCCATAAGAAGCAGCGCATTGTCATACAGCATTTTCTCAAAATGGGGAACCAGGTAATACCGGTCCGTGGAATATCTGGAAAACCCGAATCCGATATGGTCAAAAATTCCGCCCCGGCGCATTTGCTCCAAAGTTTTTTCCGCCAAACGGAACACGGACGGTTCCTTGCTTATTTTGGCATATAAAATCAGGAAAAGCAGGTTATGCGGTGTGGGGAATTTCGGTGCACTGCCAAACCCGCCGTATTTTTCGTCAAATCCGGCAGCAAATAGTTCCACTGCCTTTTTTGCCAGTCTTTCCCCGGACGGCTCCCTGTGTTCGCGCTTCCTGTCCGTCCGTTCCCTGTCCGTGCGCTCCCTGCCGACCTGTTCCAGCAGTTGCCTGGCGGCTTTTGTCAGTTCCCTTTTCCCGCTTTCCGTTTGCCACCTTTCGGCAATCATCCGCAGGATATCGGCAAAGCCGGTCATGCCGTATTCCGTTTCGGGCGGAAAATAGGTTCCGGCAAAAAATGGTTCCCGCTCCGGTGTCAGGAATACGCTCATCGGCCATCCGCCGCTTCCCGTAAGCGTTTGGCAGACGGACATATAAACGCTGTCAATGTCCGGGCGTTCCTCACGATCCACTTTTACGGACACAAATTCACGGTTTAAAAGTTCGGCAATTTCTTTGTTTTCAAAACTTTCCCTTGCCATAACATGGCACCAGTGGCATGTACTGTAACCGATGCTTAAAAACACGGGTTTATGTTCCCGCGTTGCTTTGTCAAATGCCGCATCCCCCCACGGGTACCAGTCCACCGGCTGGTCCGCATGTTGTAAAAGATAAGGACTGGTCTGCCCTTTCAAATGATTGCCCATATAGATATTCCTTTCCGGCGGTCGGCGCCAAAACGTGTTTTCATTATCCGTATTTTGTGCAAGCATAGGAATTTTATGTATGATGTACATACATGGCGTTCTATGTTAAGATGGAGACAGAAAATATTCCGTTTAGGAACACGGGCAATTTAGGGAAGAATGGGACGCCCGGTATGGAAAAACGGATAAAAAAAGATGAGGGTAAGGATACGGAGGGGGAAAACGATGCATTTTGTAGAGGCAAAGGGTATTTTGTCTTCGGGGAACGGTATGAACCTGTACCGGGGGTGCACCCACGGCTGCATTTATTGTGACAGCAGGAGCAGATGCTACGGGTTCACCCATGTATTTGAAGACATTGAAGTGAAAGGGAATGCACCGGAGCTGTTGGAAAAAGCGCTCCGCTCCAAACGGAAGAAGTGCATGATCGGCACAGGGGCGATGTGCGATCCTTACATGCACTGTGAAGAAGAACTGGGACTGACAAGGAAATGTTTGGAAATCATTGAGCGGTACGGGTACGGCGTGGCAATACAGACAAAATCGGACCGGATACTCAGGGATTTGGAGCTTTTAAAGCGTATACATGAAAAGGCCAAATGCGTGGTACAGATGACGCTGACGACCTATGACGAGGATTTATGCAGGATTGTGGAGCCCAATGTCTGTACCACCAAAAGGCGGGCGGAAGTGCTGCGGATTTTCCATGAAAACGGGATACCTTCCGTTGTGTGGATGTCCCCCATCCTGCCGTTTTTGAATGACACCAGGGAAAATGTGGACGGAATTTTGGATTACTGCATTCAGGCGAAGGTATACGGCATTATTACGTTCGGCATGGGCGTGACACTGCGCGAGGGGGACAGGGAATATTTTTACAGGGCGCTTGACAGGCATTTTCCGGGAATGAAGGAGAAGTACCGGAAAAAGTACGGGTATTCTTACGAACTGCCCAGCGACAGGAATGCGGAATTGATGGAACTGCTTAAGGAGAAATGCCGTAAAAACGGAATCGTGTGCGGCGCGGATGCCTGCTTCCGGTATTTGCGGGAATTTCCGGAAAAGTATGAACAGTTGAGTTTGTTTTGATTGGTTCAGCCTGGATGTTGTGTTGGGGGCGGACGCACGGGAGGGATTTTTTAGCGGGGCGGCGGCAGCGGGATGGCATGTCCCGGATTTTCCGTGCTTCGTTTCCGGCGGGAGTTTCTTAGCAGAATGCAGACACCCAAGGGGAAATGGGCATGGATGCCCATTTCA
>CANTGP010000393.1 GCA_947653315.1 uncultured Lachnospiraceae bacterium | reverse complement strand
AGCTGGCAGGGGAAAGGATTTATGGGGAACGGGAAAGGATGGGAAAGAAATGCAGGCGTGGTTTGAAAAGGTGGGGAAAATGTTTGAAGCCGCATTTGTCACCGGGGACAGGTGGAAATTGTATTTGGAAGGGCTTGGCGTTACCCTGCAGATAGCGTTTTTTGCGGCAATACTGGGTATGGTTATCGGCACGGTGCTGGCGTTTATGAAATTGTCGGTAAGGAGAAACGGAAAGAAAACCATATTGGCGGTACTTGCCAATATTTATATAGACGTAATCCGTGGGACACCCTCGGTCCTGCAGTTGATGATTATGTGGTTTATCATATTTTCCAGCGCAAAGAACGGTGTGTTTGTTGCCGTTTTGTCCTTTGGAATTAACAGCGGCGCGTATGTGGCGGAAATTGTCCGTGCGGGAATCCTTGCCGTGGATAAGGGACAGATGGAAGCGGGACGGTCATTGGGGCTGTCCAAAGCGCAGACCATGGTATATGTGGTGATTCCGCAGGCGGTTAAAAATGTGCTTCCGCCCATCGGGAATGAGTTTATCGTCCTGTTAAAAGAGACGGCAATCGTCGGCTATGTGAGCCTGACCGATTTAACCCGTGCGGCGAATCAGATTGCGTCAAGGACTTATGAGGCGTTCATGCCGTTAATCGGTGCGGCGGTCATTTATTTTGTGGTCATTAAAATATTGACGGTGCTGCTCGGAATCTTGGAAGGGAGGCTGCGTAAGAGTGATAATCGTTGAAAAATTACATAAAACTTTTGAAAAAAACCATGTCCTGCGCGGGGTGAGCTATCATGTGCGTCAGGGGGAGAAAATAGTCATCGTGGGTCCTTCCGGCTCGGGGAAAAGCACGTTCTTACGCTGTCTGAACCTGTTGGAAACACCCACCGGCGGTGATATTTGGTTTGAGGGAACCAAGATTACCGATCCGAAAACGGATATTGATAAAATCAGGGAACATATGGGAATGGTATTCCAAAATTTTAACCTGTTTAACAATCTGACCATTATGGATAACATTACCCTGGCGCCGGTAAAATTAAAAGTGATGGGGAAAGAGGAAGCTGCCGAAAATGCGCTGAAATTATTAGAGCGGGTGGGATTGAAGGAAAAAGCGGACGCATATCCAAGCCGGTTGTCCGGAGGGCAGAAACAAAGGGTGGCAATCGTGCGTTCCCTTGCCATGAACCCCAAAGTGATGCTTTTTGACGAGCCGACTTCCGCACTGGACCCGGAAATGGTGGGAGAAGTGCTGGATGTGATGAAGGGGCTGGCGGACAGCGGCATGACCATGGTGGTAGTTACCCATGAGATGGGATTTGCCAGGGAAGTGGGGACGAAGGTTCTGTTTATGGATGAAGGGATCATCATGGAAGAAAATACGCCAAAAGAATTCTTCGGGAATCCCAAAAGCCCGCGGCTGCAGGAATTTTTGTCAAAAGTCCTGTAAAAAGGGAAGTAACACGTATAGCGGCAGTGTGTAGGCCAACGGGTAGGCGTAACGGAATTCGGAGGAGACGGGTGTGGCGGCAAACAGGGTGAGCAGGACGGCAAAGCCCGGCAGGAACAGGATGTAACGTTCGGACTGTTCCTTTATGACGGTGACGGTAAAGCAGCAGAGGAACAGCCAAAACATGGCCCCCATGCTGGTGAGGAGTCCGTACAGCGGAAGGATGTCGCTGAGTTTCAGGAGAATTTCTTTTGTCTTTACCACAAAGGGACCGCGGAGTAAAGGACGGCTTGCGGCACCGGTGGCATTTTGGATAATGCCGTCGATATTGCCTACTGCGTATGCCGTATCGGGATACCAGTATCCCATGGTTTGGTCGGCGTAAGCCTGCAAATAGACGGCGGGATAGCGCAGTCCCAGCGAAAGCCACAGACGGAAATATTCGTCCTTATGGGCGGTAAGGTATTCCGGATGCCCGGCGCGTACCAGTTCTTTCATATTATCGGCAAAACCGGGGGAATAAAGTTCCTGAATATAAGTCGTGTCGATGACTTTATATACGCTGTCCCATTGTTCCGGCGTCAGCCCTTTATCCTCGCAGATGACGCGCGCCACCTGTTGGAGCGGAATACTTATGGATTCCACAAAGTCCGGCTGGGCAACCCGGAAAGCGTCCATGACCGGGATTTTGACAAGGAGCGCCGTGGCAAGGATGGCAAGGTGCACGGGCAGCATGGTTTTTAAGCAGTGACGGAAGGCAAAAAGCAAAAACGGCAGGGAGAGCAGGAAGGCGTACCAGCCGTTGGAGCGCAGCAGGCATATTAAAATGCCGGAAAAAAGATAGGCCGTGACCGCCGACAGGACGGAGAGGGTACGGTTCCTTTCCCGGTTGATGCTGCGCCTGTTTTTGGGGAACAGCAGCAGTAACCGGAGCAGTGCGGTGGTAAAGAGCAGGATGCTGCCGGAAAACGGGATGTCCTTCCAAATGGTTACGGCAAAGACTCCATGGTAGGGGACAAGCGCGTAAAAGGCAAGCACGAGCAGGCAGGGCAGGTTTCCTGCCTGGAAATGCTGCAGGGTGGAAATCAGCCATGCCACGCAAAAAGCCATAAAGCACATTTGGAACAGGGTATAAAATGCCAGGGCAGCATTTACGTCATTGGTAAACAGCCGTCCGAAAGAATACAGGCCTTTCAGGATCATCGTATGTACCCATGGATGGTGGTTGCTGTAAGGAACCATACCGAGTACCTGCTCGAACTGGTTGATGCTGTCCGGTGTCATGACGGCGGGATATTCGTATAGAAAATAGGGAAGCCAGCAGAGCAGGCAGCCTAAAAAGCCCATCAGGGGAAGAAACCGGATGGGCGCATATTCCTTTTCCAGCCGGTAATCCGCCAGGGCGGCGAACAGAAGGAGCAGAAAATGATAAAAAAGGAAAAAGACGCCGAGACTCCCGGCAAGCAGCAGGATAGCCTGGAACAGCCGGTTTTCCAGTCCTGCCGTAAACTTCCCGTGTTCCGCCGCCAGCGTAAGCAGGGAAAAAACGCCCGCAAGAACCGGCGTCATGACGGAAATACGCAGACTGTATATGGACAGTGTTCCGCTTTTTTGTGCTTTGGCAAAACCGAAAAAGTACAGAAAGGCGGCAAATAGAACCGGCGGCAGAATGCTCCTTGTGGACAGTCCGCCAAGAAGCATGACTGCCCATACCGAAAAGAAGGATTGGACGCATAGGACGCCGGTGGATGTATTGGTTTTTCCCGAAATTGATTTTAACATGGCAGGTTCTCCTGATGCTGTTTTGATGACGGATATGTAGTGGCGGAAATATAATGGTTCAGGACAGTCTGTATGGTTTGAGG
>CANTGP010000392.1 GCA_947653315.1 uncultured Lachnospiraceae bacterium | reverse complement strand
ATGGAAAAAGATTGTGGAATACAGGCAGAAGAAATATTGCTCCGCATTTATTCGCAAACGGACCGGTTGTTTGACGCCGTAAAACGGCAGCTTTTTGTGGAGGAATGGATTGGGGAAAAGACAAAACTGGTTTTTGCCTGCCATATATGGAAAAACGGGCAGGATGAAATGTTTTTCCATAAAGAGAATCCGGACGGGGGATACGGCAAAGAGGTATATCCGGCAGAACCGGAGAAAAGTCCACGGGAAATGGTGGAACGGTATGTAAAGGAAAACCTGAAGATGGAGAAATACCAGAAAAGCAGGCTTTTTTGGTATGAAACGGAGGATACGGGAATGGAGGTTTCCTGTATCTGCATTTCCCCTTGTTTTGAGCAGAATAACGGTAAAATGCTGCTGGAGCAGACATTTCGGACGATGATTGAGTATATAGGGGACTGGCTGGAGCGTTTGGATAGGAACGATTGGCAAGGAGAGGAAAATTGGAAGATCGATAATTTCCATCATTTCGTACAGTGTATTTTGCAGGAAGCGGCGCATAAGACCTGTGAGAGCCTGGAAGGATTTTATTTTCCCATTAAGATTTCCTATATTAACAGTTTGGCGGGGGAATATTATGAAAAAGCGGAATGCCGGTCCGACTTACTGTTTTTGTCCGATGACGGCGGAAACGATGTGGACGATAAGGAATTGAAATATGATTTCCGGGAAAACGCGGGAAGAAGCAATATTAAATTTGTACCGGAAAATATCCGGTGGATCAGGAAATTGTCCCAAATGGCGCAGCCTCCCCTTTGCCTGATGTTCCGGAATGATGCGGACAGGCAGGTATACGAGGTCATCGGAATCGGCAGGAATCCGCACAAGAAGGACAGGGCAGATGCGGGTGAGGGGGAAAACATGCCTCAGGGAGAAATGGCGATTCCCCACTTTTGGGCGGAAATTAAGAAACACATGCAGTGGGACCTGCATTTGGGCAATGTCTACATCTTTTCCTTCCGGAACGGGAATTATAAGATTACCATGGGTATGCCCGAAGACTATTTAAAGGAAAAATGCAAGGCGGTCTTTGGGGCGTCGGGGGAATACGGCGATGTAACAAGCTGCATCCTGACTTCGCAGGAACAGGCGCACGGAACCATGCTGGTGGTGCTTTCCGGTAAAAACGCGAAGGAGGAAGTGGAAAGACTATCCAGGGTAAAAGCGGGAATGCAGGACGCCAATCCGTCCGTCCGGGTCGATGTCATCAATAAACTCAATGCCATTGACGGAAGTGTCATTATGGGGACGGACGGCATTGTTTATGGTATTGGAATGATTTTGGACGGGGACAGTTCCGCAGAGGGAAATCCCGCACGGGGCGCCAGATATAATTCCGCAAAAAAGTATAGGAAATATTTGGAATCCCGTGAAATGTCGGGGCTGATTTTCATTGTATCGGAAGACGGTTCCGTGGAAATACTGACTTCCGGGGAGACATCCGGACAAATAAAAAAGTGACGTTAAAAAGATAATAATAAAACAAAATAGAGAAAAATCCTTGACAAAGGGAGTGCCATATGGTAATATTATAAAGCTACAAAATGTAAGGAGGGACTGCCTATGATTTTGAGAGTGCCTAAATATAGAAGAAACGAAAGCAGTTGGGACTTGGAAAGAATAGGGGAAAGCGGCAGAATGAAAGAAAACGATTCTTTTCACACGAAGGATAAACACGATTACTCCTTCCTGGTAGCTGCTTTGACGAAAGAAAAAATGGAAGATTAAAAGGGGGAAAGGGTAGGAGCTTCCTACCCTTTTTTCTATACACACGCCCGCATATGGAAGTTTGCTGTTTCACAGCATACGGGCGGCGCGGCGAGTAGGGGAAAAGTTTTCCCCTACTCAATTGCACACGGGCACCCAAAGGAAAATGCCGGCAAAGCTGACGGGTGCCCGGCGCGTGAGTAGGGAAGATGCCTTCCCTACTCAATTACACAGACCCGTGCAGAGGAATATGCCGCAAAAGCGGCGCACAGGGAAGGTTTCTTCCCTGTTTCATGATACGGATAAATGTGATTTGGAGAAATACGAAAAGGGAAGGAAAATGTAAGATGGGGAATCGGATTGATGTCAGGGCGTTGAAGCTGAACAAACTTTATGTGCCGAAAACTTTTGATGTGACGAAACATGAGTATATAGCCGTCGGTTATTTTGACTTCGTAGAGCTGCGGGGGGAAGCTGTGGATGCGGATGGGGAGAATCCTTTTAACAGCGCCTATCGAATCATGATGGAATGGAAAAATAAAGAAAAAAAGGAAATGATGGATTACAGTTCCCAGGAGCAGATGTTGTTTACGAATATCTGCGGGGAAGGGGAGGAGGAGGACGGTACCCGCTTTTCGGGAGAGACAATCCGGTCTTTTTGGGATGATGCAAGCAGCCCGTATTTGTTTATGTCCATGGTGCATATTAACCATACGGGGAATTTGGAGCTGGCGTTAAAGGAGATTAAAAAGAAATTCGGGAAAGATTATTTAAGTTATGTTTCCTTTGATTATTGTGACATTATTATTTTTGCCAAAAAAAGAAAAGCAAAAGGATTTTTGGATGAGATTAAATCTCTGTTCGTACTCAGGGAAAAGAATGAGCGTGTGATTGTGGATACTTTTTCCATGATCAGCTTTAATTTTTCCTATCATTCCCGTGATTTTTATCATTCCTATGGTTCGGAAGGATACGGGACGGACAGAGTGAAAGACGGGTATGAAACAGACGTGTTCTTGGCGACCGTCAATCTGAGCGTAAGGGATTACGCAGGTTTTGAAAAATGGTGTGCGGTTAACAGGATTGATAACAAGTATGTAAAGCGGTATAAAATGTACGGGCGGCATGATATTTCCATTATCAACAGTCAGGCTACCCCGGATTGGCTGATGTTTGTGATTCATCAGTTATATGAGGATGAATATAAAGAGCTGTTTTGGACCTTTGAGATTTATGTCAAGGTGGACCAGGATGATATTACGGATGTAAAGCCGAATGAGGAACGGACGTTTCATGTTTATGATAAGGTGCGGGAGGAATTGGACAGTAAAATAAGTCCTTTGCGCAATGTGGTGGAGAATTCCGCATTGGTTGACAAATCCGGTTTCCTTCTTCCCATTTATGAGGTGAGGGATTGTATCTGCAGTATCCTTAAGAACACGTTTGCGGAGGAATTTATTTACTGCATGTATCAGTCTTTCCGTCATTTTATCGTATATATGAAGGAAGAAATCGGACGGATGGAAGAAAACGGGGACATAAAAAAAGGACTGACCTTGAGAAGATAGACCTTATTGCAC
>CANTGP010000391.1 GCA_947653315.1 uncultured Lachnospiraceae bacterium | reverse complement strand
GCATCCACGGATAACGCGGCGGCATCCACGGATAACGCGGCGGCTTCCACGGATAATGCGGCGTCTGCGGACAATGCAGCGGCGGGAGGGGAAGAAACCCTGACCGTATGGTGCTGGGACCCGGCATTCAACTTAAATGCCATGTATGAAGCGGAAAAGGTATACCAGAAAGATCATCCGAATTTCAAATTAAACGTTGTGGAGACTCCTTGGGAGGATGTCCAAACGAAAATAACGACGGCGGCTACTTCCAATGATTTGAGCACCCTGCCGGATATCTTGCTGATGCAGGATAATGCGTTCCAGAAAAACGTTATCAGTTTCCCCAGCGCATTTTTGGATATTACGGGAAGCGGCGTGGATTATTCCTCGTTTGCAGCAGGTAAAACCGCATATTCCGTAGTGGGCGGCAAGAATTACGGGGTTCCTTTCGATAACGGCGCCGTAATCGGATGCTACCGCACCGATATGCTGGAGCAGGCGGGACTGACCGTGGCGGACTTCACGGACATTACCTGGGACCAGTACATCGAAAACGGTAAAAAGGTGCTGGAAGCAACCGGCAAGCCCCTCATCTCCATGCAGGCAGGCGAATGCGACCTGATTATGATGATGATGCAGTCAGCAGGAGCTTCTTTGTTTAACGAAGACGGCACCGCTAATATCGTGGACAATGAAACGTTGAAAATCGTTATGGAAACTTATAAGGCTTTGAAAGATTCCGGCGTGCTGGTGGAAGTAAACAGTTGGGATGAATATGTAGGTTCTTTTGTAAGCGGCGATGTGGCAGGTACCATCAACGGATGCTGGATTATGGCTTCCATCCAGACGGCTGCGGACCAGTCCGGAAAATGGGCGATTACCAATATGCCCAGCCTGGTAGGCGCATCCGGCGCTACGAACTATTCCAACAACGGCGGTTCTTCCTGGGCGGTAACGGCAAACTGCAAGAATACGGATCTCGCTTTTGATTTCCTTAAGAGCACATTTGCAGGCAGCACGGAATTATATGACAACATCCTTCCCAGCGGCGCACTGGCAACATGGGCTCCGGCAGGTGATTCCGACGCTTATGCGGTTCCCAATGAGTTCTTCGGCGGCGATGCGGTATCCGCTAAGATTGTGGAATTTTCCACGAAGGTACCTTCCAACATTACGGGCGTTTATTACTATGAAGCACGTGACGCCGTAGCGACGGCAATTACGAATTACATCAACGGTTCCGATATTGCAACGGAATTGAAGACGGCAGAAAGTACCGTAAACTTCAATATGGGCAAGTAAACGGACCGGAAATAAGGAAAATAAGAAATAAGTAATAAGTAATAAGGCATTTCTGACACAGGGGGAATGGTTTTCACAGACTGTTCCCCTTTTATAAAAGGCGGAAAAGGAGGGAGTTTCCTGTGGGCAAGCCATCAAAAAAAATGACACTGAGTAAGAAACACAACCTGACCGGATGGGCGTTTTTGGCGCCGGGCGCGCTTTTGATTCTTTTCATGAGCTTTGTGCCGATGTTCAGGGCTTTGCTGTTATCTTTTAAATCCGGTGTGGGCGCCGCCATGGAATGGTGCGGTGCGATGAATTACATCAGGATGTTTGAGGATGCGGTATTTATCCAGTCCATTAAGAACACATTTTTTTACCTGATCATCCAAGTGCCGATTATGTTGATTTTCGCATTGATTCTGGCATCCATCCTAAACAACAAACAGCTTAGGTTTAAAGGAATCTTCCGTACCATGATTTTCCTTCCCTGCGCCACTTCTTTGGTAGCATATGCGGTTATTTTCCGTTCTTTGTTTGCCAATAACGGCATTATTAATTTGGTGTTGGTGAATTTGGGGATACTGGACCAGCCGTATTCGTTCCTGACCCATACGTGGAGTGCGAGGATTGTTATCATCATAGCGCTTCTTTGGCGGTGGACGGGTTACAACATGGTATTTTACTTATCGGGACTGCAGAACATTGAATATTCCGTTTACGAGGCGGCAAAAATTGACGGCGCTTCCGCAGTACAGACCTTTTTCAAGATTACGGTGCCGCTGTTAAAGCCCACGATTCTTCTGACGGCGATTATGTCCACCAACGGTACGCTCCAGTTGTTCGATGAATCGGTGAACCTGACGGACGGCGGACCTGCCAATGCATCCATTACGATGTCGCACTACATATACAATATGTCCTTTAAATACGTGCCGAACTTCGGGTATGCGGCAGCAATGTCCTTCCTGATTTTGATATTGGTTGCCATTTTGGCATTCCTGCAGATGAAAGTAGGTGATAAGCGTGACTAAGGGTAAAAAATTCGGCATGTACCTGTTTTTATGCATTGTATCCTTTATATCGGTATTTCCGCTGTATTGGATGGTCTGCGCGGCTACGAATACGAGCGCTGAGGTAGTCAGCGGACGGTTGATTCCGGGGACATATTTCATTGAGAACTTTAAGAACCTGATGGCAAACCAAAATGTCGGAAGGGCTTTGGGAAATTCCTTTAAGTATTCCATCATCCTGACCTTGATTTCACTGGTGGTAAGCTCCCTTGCGGGTTACGGGTTTGAGATTTACCATGACAGGGCAAAAGATACGGTGATGAGCATTATCCTGCTGGCGATGATGGTTCCTTTCGTGGCGACCCTGATTCCGTTGTTCCAAATGATTTCCACGGCAGGCTGGCTGAATACGACCATCGGATTTATCCTGCCAACGGTTTCCACGCCGTTTTTAATCATGATGTTCCGGCAGAGCGCGCGCTCGTTTCCCCATGATATTATGGAGGCGGCAAGGATTGACGGCCTTTCGGAACTGAGGATTTTCTTCCAAATGTTCATACCGACGATGCGTTCCACTTATGCGGCGGCAATGACGATTACGTTTATGAATGCATGGAACAGTTACCTTTGGCCGAAGGTAATCATGACCAACAGTGACAGCCAGACGATGCCGATGGTAGTGGCGAACTTGACACAGGGTTATGTGACGGATTACGGTATGCTGATGCTGGCAGTATTGATTTGTACGCTTCCCACGGCGATTGTGTTCTTCTGTTTGCAGAATGCGTTTGCAGAGGGTATTACCGGGGCGGTGAAATAAAAAGATATGGATAGATAAAAAAGCGGGCGAAAGCCCGCTTTTTTTATGCACAGCCCCGTGCAGAGGAAGATGCCGGTATAGTCTGACGATAATTGGGAATTTTTTTAAAAAGGTATACTTTTTTAGACAAATGAATAATTTGTGGAATTTTTTATATTATATTACGATATTGTCAAAAAAGCAAGAAAGAGGATGAAATTATTAGTAAAGGCTTTACTGTGGAATCAGCAAGAAGTTTTAT
>CANTGP010000390.1 GCA_947653315.1 uncultured Lachnospiraceae bacterium | reverse complement strand
CATTCTGCTTAGAAACTCCCAGCCGGAAAAAGTGCACGGAAAACCGGGACAGGCACTCCGGCTGCCGCCGTCCCGCAAAAAAATCCCTCCCGTGCGTCCGCTTCCCGTTACCAACAGGGGACAGATATCCTTTCGCATCGTTGACTTTTTCCTGCCCGTATTATATTATGAACATATTGGGTCAACAAGTACGGTTTTCAGGGTGTGTGCTTTATAATGAAGGAGGCAGTTATGGCAAACGATGCGGCAACAGGTAAACGGGCAGTGGCAGGCAGTGTGTGGAATGCGGATTTGGGAAACGGGAATTACCGGAATCCGGTTCTTTATGCGGATTATTCGGATCCGGATGCAATCCGTGTGGGCGATGATTATTTTATGGTGGCATCCAGTTTCTGTAATGCGCCGGGTCTTCCGCTTCTCCATTCCAGGGATTTGGTGAACTGGAAGGTGGTAAATTATGTAATAGACGAAATTCCGGATGAACGGTATCAGGTTCCGGTACATGGCTGCGGCGTATGGGCGCCGTCCATCCGTTACCATGAAGGGACTTATTTTGTTTGTTTCCCTATGCCGGATGAGGGAATTTATATGTGTACCGCCACGGATCCTTTCGGAAAATGGTCAAAGCCGGTGAACATCAGACCCGGTGCGGGCTGGATTGATCCCTGTCCGTTTTGGGACGAGGACGGGAAGGCGTATTTGGTAGCCGGGGTGGCAAAGAGCCGTATCGGTTATAAGAGCGTTCTGCATATGGTAGAGATGCAGCCGGACGGAATGGGACTTATCGGGGAAGAAGTGAAGATTTTTGACGGAAACGAAAATGACCAGGTGACAATCGAAGGTCCCAAAATGTATAAAAGGAACGGGTGGTATTATGTTTTTGCTCCGGCCGGTGGGGTAAAGACCGGCTGGCAGACCGTGCTGCGTTCCAAAAACGTATTCGGACCTTATGAGTATAAAGTGGTGATGCGTCAGGGGGACAGCCCCGTGAACGGACCGCACCAGGGTGCATGGGTGGATACCGTTACGGGCGAGGACTGGTTCCTTCATTTCCAGGATGTCTATGCGGCGGGACGCATCACGCACTTACAGCCCATGAGCTGGCAGAACGACTGGCCGATTATCGGTATTGCAAAAGAAGGCAATGACTATGGGGAACCGGTTATGGAATACCGGAAACCTGATGTGGGCAAAGGGACGGATGTAATCTGCGAGCCGGAAACTTCCGATGATTTTACCGCAGGTAAATTGGGTCTCCAGTGGCAGTGGAACGCGAATCCCAAAAAGGAGTGGTATGCATTGACGGGCAGCGGTATGAAATTAAATGCCGTTAATAAGGAAACGGTATACGGGGATATGCCCAACCTGCTTCTGCAGAAATGGCCGGCTCCCGAATTTAGCTGTGTGACCAAAATGGATCTTTCCAATCTTACGGACGGGGAGGAAGCCGGTGTGGTTTCCATGGGTATGGATTACGCCCTGCTGACGTTCCGGAAGAAAGGGGAACAGCTTTTCCCCGTATTTGTTACCGGGGAACAGAAATACGGGAAAATCCTGCCGGACAGGACGGAAGAAAAAGAGAGTGGGCTGTCTCCGCTTCCGGTTGGTCAGGCAAAGGAAATTTACGTGAAGTATACCGTGAAACGGACGGGCACGCAGGATTTGAACGATAGGGAAAAAGGATTTCCGCTGGAGCTTGTGACCATGGAATATGCGGCCGGAGACGGCAGTTACCAAAAGGCGGGGGAAGCGGAAGCGGTTCCCGGACGCTGGGTAGGCGTGAAGAACGGGGTTTTCTGCGCTTCCGCAGAGAAAGGAAGCAGCGGGTATGCCCTGATAAACAGCGTTACATATGAAGCGTTATCAATATAACCGCAGACGAAATTGAATAATGTTGTAACAGTTCCGTAAGACGGCGTTTCCGCTTCCTGCTACCGGGAGGACGGGGACGCCGTTTTTTTATGTACGAACCAAATCATTTTAAGGCGGCTATTCCGTTATATATGGATAGAGGAGGTATTCAGGAACTATCATGACGCGGGAAGATGAATTGATACAAAGAATGGGTCAGGGCGATGCCGGCGCCGTAGAGGAACTGATAGGGATGTATTATCCTGAAATACTGCGTTACTGTCTTTGGCATGCCCCGAACCGTTCCATGGCGGAGGATGCGGCACAGGAAACTTTTTTAAAAGTAATACGTTTTTTTGACCGTTATGCACACAGAGGCAGGTTTAAGTCATTTATATACCAAATCGCTGCAAATACCTGTATTGATCTGTGGAGAAAAAATGGCCGCCGTGAGGTGTCCCTGGAGGAAGTGGAGGCTGATTTTGCGTATTCGGAACCGGGATTTGATCGGGTGCAGTCGGATATGGCATTAAGGCAGCTTACGCGCAGCCTGCCGGAGGATTTACGGGAAGTCGTCCTGTTGAGGTACGGGCAGGATTTGACCATGCGCGAAATTGCGGAAACGTTGGGCGTTCCGTTGCGGACCGTCCAGTCTAGGCTGCGTTCCGCTTTAAAAAAATTAAAGAAAGAATTTGTGCCGCAGTGAATGCCGGAAAGGAGGAGTCTTGTGAAAAAGGAATTAAAACGGTCGCTGCACCGGCCTTCCGTTATGGCGGAAGGAAGCCATTATGAAAACACGCTTTTGCTTGCCAAACAGGAAGCATACCGGAAATGGGGCAGGAAACGGGAGCGTATTTCCTTTTTGTGTTTTCTGCTTAAACAGATGAAGTATGGCGGTTGGAAAATATGGGGGATACAGGGGATACTGTTGGGGGTGACGGGCGGTATGGTTTCCCGCTTTGACGCTTATTTGAGAACTCCCCAAAATATGGCAAAACTGCTGTTATGCCTGTCGGTGTTGGTTTTTATGACTGCGTTGCCTTTTCTTTACCGCCCGGTCCGCTGGCGGATGCAGGAAGTGGAAGCGGCAACCCGCTTTTCGTCCGTAAAGCTGTTGACGGCGAAGCTGGCGGTAATCGGTATCGGGGACGGACTGATGTTGGGAGGTATATTCTTTACGGCGTTAATCAAAACGCCTTTGCGGGCGGAAAGCGCAATTTTATATTTATGTTTTCCGTTTCTTTTGGCGGGCGGCGGCTGTCTGTTTATGCTTGGGCATTTTACGCCGGGGCATTTTTTGGCGGGGAGTATGGGCTTATGTTTTGCCATGGTTTTTGTGTTTTCGGCATTGCCCGGACATTCCGGGTTTTTATGCCAGCCGTCTTTATCCGCGGGCTGGACCTTGGTATGCGGGCTGCTGGCTGTATTCTGTTTCCGGCAGTTTGTTTATCTGGTTTACCGCTCGCCTTATACGGAAATACAGGTGGTATAGC
>CANTGP010000389.1 GCA_947653315.1 uncultured Lachnospiraceae bacterium | reverse complement strand
CGCATTTCATTTCCGTTAACCGGTCATAACCGCTTCAAAATCCGGTCCACATCCTCATTCTGTCCCAAAACCATCAAATGCTCATCACTTTTCAGTACATAATCCGCCCCCGGCAGTAACGACAGGCTTCCGCCTTTTTTTGTCCCCAAAACATTCACATGATATTTGGCACGGATATCAATCTCCCCAATGGTTCTGCCCACCCACTCCCTGATAAGCGGTATTTCATAAATCGAATAATCTTCCGTCAGCTCAATATAGTCAAACACATGGTTTGCACTGACTTTTACCGCCAGTTTCTCCGCGATGTCCCGGTCGGGATAAATGACTTCATCCGCACCGTTGCGCAGCAGGAACTTGGCATGGATATCCCGGTTTGCCTTGCTGATGACATATTTTGCCCCCATCTCTTTTAACAGACTGGTAATTTCCAGACTGCTTTGGAAATTCGTCCCGATGCAGACAAAACACAAATCAAAATTCCTCACGCCCAGGGATTTTAACACTTCCTCGTTGGTACAGTCGCCGATTTTTGCACTGGTAACCACGGGCAGAAGGTCTTCCAATACATCTTCCCTTTCATCCACAATCATAAGCTCATTCCCAAGCCTTGCCAGGTTTTGGCATAAATGATGGCCGAATTTCCCCATTCCGATGATTAAAATTGTTTTCATTGGTCTGTTTCCTCCTCGTTCTGCTATGATAATTTCATCCGATGATGATTTTCTCCGCCGGAAGCTGTACCGGCGCCACCTTCTTTCGTTCCGTAAAAGAAAGCGCGAACGTCATACTGCCGATACGCCCGCAGTACATCAGCACAATCAGCAGCAGTCTCGATGCGGTTCCCATCCCCCGCGTAATCCCGGACGACATGCCCACCGTCCCGATGGCGGAAAAGACTTCCAACAGAACGTCTTCCAAGGAAAATTCCTGCATGGCACAGATAAAAGCCGCCGCGGTAACCGCCAACAGCAGGTTAATGGTCACCACGATACTCGCCTTCCTGATTTCCCCTTCTTCCAAACGGCGTTTGAATACATTGCAGCCATGGCTGCCCCTTAAGTTCGCCCATACGAAAACAAGCATTACGGCAAAAGTCGTGGTCTTGACCCCGCCTGCCGTAGAACCCGGACTGCCGCCGATGAACATAAGCACCACCGTTACCAGTTTACTGCTGGGCGTCATTCCTCCCACATCTATGGTGTTAAATCCTGCCGTTCTCGCCGTCACGGAAGCAAACAGGGATGTCAGTACGGTTTCCGTTCCTCCCATACCCGCCATCAGGTTTCCCCGCTCCAGCAGCCAGTACACGGCAGCTCCCCCGAAAATAAGGATTGCCGTTACCGTCAGCACGATTTTCGTATGCAGCAGGTATTCCTTTACCCTCAGCCTTTTTTTCTGCAGGTCGTCCCACACCACAAAGCCGATGCCGCCAATGATAATCAGCAGCATAACGGTCACATTAACCAGCAAGTCGCCGGAATACGCCACCAGGGAAGAATACTCCTCCTTTTTCCCCATCAGGTCAAATCCCGCATTGCAGAATGCCGATATGGAATGGAAAATTCCGTTGCAGATTCCTTCCAACCATCCCATTTCCGGGATAAAACGGACGGAAAGGAGCACTGCCCCGATCCCCTCGATGGCAAAAGTGGCGACGGTTATCTTTTTTACCAGCCGGACCACGCCGCCGATTTGGAGCGTATTCATGCTTTCCTGCAAAATACCCCGTTCCTTTAACCCGATATTTTTCCGCATCAGGACGGCAAGGAACACGCCGATGGTCATAAACCCCAGTCCGCCAATCTGTATCAGCAGCAAAATAAAGCACCTGCCGAATACCGACCAGTAACTATAAGTATCCACCACTACCAGCCCCGTTACGCAGGTTGCGCTGGCCGCCGTAAACAGTGCCGTCAGCGGGTCGGTGAAACTGCCGCTCCTTGAGGATACCGGCAGCATCAGTACAAACGTACCGATTAGGATAATGACCAGAAATCCCACCGCAATCGTTTGGGTCGTTGTCAGTTTATCATGCCATGTCTTTTTCATTTCCATTCATTCCTCTTGGTTTTCCTTATGATTTCCTTCCATTGCCTTATTTTCCGATTCCGTATGTTCCTCTGTCCGCTGCGTATTATCATCCAAAATTCCCTTGTACTTTTCCAATTGGTATTGCAGTGTTTCCAAAGCCCTGTTGTCCGGTTCTCCGGAAAGCATCCCTTCCAGTTTCCGATAGTTTATTTTTAAACCAAATCCCAATTCCATTGCCTGACGTTCGAGATTTGCACAAAAAGGCTGCCCGATTACTTTTTCCGCAAGACAGGCAACGGGTTCCCCGAAAGGAAATTCTCCGATATTACTCAGTAATGCATTCCCATGGTCAAATGCGGGAGCACATACATACCGGTTATGCAAAGTATCCGCGACAATTCCGATGTTATTAAAATGCCTGTCCGTATTCAAAACCAGCATGTCAAAAGTTGCCATTTTTGCCAATGTTTCCCTCATGTTCACTCCTATGGTATCCTTGACAAACTCAATGGCAAATGAAATCCTTTCTTTTACGGAATCCATACTGCGGATTCTTTCCGATAATTGTCCTCCATGGTACATATCATACAATCTCTGCAGACTGATATAAGACTCCCCTTCCATTAGGAAATTTGCACTGCGGCAGCCATCCCTGCCGTTAATCCTGCATTTTTCATACCGGACAAACCAATCCATATTCGAACAGGAAAGAACCAGCGAAGCCAAATATTCCGCAGTCCCTTCATAACCGATATTGTTTTGTTTATACCAAAAACCCTTATCATAAAATTTTTTCTGTGTGCCAATACTGCTTCCCGCCACCATTACCATGGCTTCCGGAGACAGCTTATATTCTTTCACGTTCTCCACCTGACATCCTCCCAACTAAGCGTCTCATTTTCAAACCGAATCCATATCTCGTCTTCCCACGTAACTCCATGTGTAATCCGGTTCCATTCCCATGGATCGTTTGAAGTCAGGTTTGCCTGACGCAGAATTTCCGGCAAATCCGCCCTGCCGTCTTCATAACAGCGGCTTTTTAAAAAGCCATATACCCTGTGGAGCGATAAATCAGTTCCGCCGAACGGCTGTACCAAAGAATCCGGCACCAGTTTTTTTACCGTAACCTCTTTACGGTCGTCCGACACAAAAACTTCGGCAACTTCCCGGTTTCTATGCATTACCGTAAAATGATACATCTTTGGCTCCCCTCCGTTTCCCGTTATCCGTATAACATCGAGTAGGGAAGGCATCTTTCTTTCCTACTCGCCGCGCGCCCCGCATGCTGTGAAACAGCAAACTTCCATATGCGGGCC
>CANTGP010000388.1 GCA_947653315.1 uncultured Lachnospiraceae bacterium | reverse complement strand
CGGTATCAGGAAATAAATGCATGCAGAGAGAATGTGGCCTGGAAAAAACGGATACGGAAAAACAGAAAAAACATAAAATCATAAAAAGAAGAAAGGATAGGAGAAAAATGAGCGGAGTAAATTCAAAAATCGAACGGATACAAAAAACGAGTAAGGTGGTGCTTACCGTGGCAAATATTATGAAGGTGTTTTTTATTGCGGCTGCGGCCGTCTGCATCGCGGCGGGAATTGCGGCTGTCGTGTTCGGGGAGGAAATGAATGACAGGCTGGTATGGGCGATGGAAAAGGGGTTTTTACGGATTGGGGGAATTTACGTGGATGACGGGCTGGAATCGGATTTGACGGCTGCGGTAATCCAGGGCAGGCATGTGTCCGAAGTGGTGTCGGGATATATGCTGGCGGCAGGAGGTATGCTGGCGGCCATGGCGGTGATGCTTCATTTTATCGGCAGGATATTTCGGGATTTCCGTGAAAGTTATTCCCCGTTTCAGCCTAAGCTGGTAAAAGAGCTGAAGATTGTGTTTGTGCTTATCGCTGTATTTTCCTTTAAAACCAGTTTGTTGGTTGGATTTTTAGTGAGTTTGGCATTGTGGTGCGTAATCCAGATTTTTGATTACGGCTGCGAACTCCAGCGGGAGTCGGATGAAACTCTTTAGAGCGTGTTGGAAAGTTGTTTTTTGGAAGATGTCAGGAATGAATTTTTAAACATGTACTAGGAAGGGAGAAGGAAAATGGCTATAATTTTAAGGCTGGACCGGATGATGGCGGACCGGAAGATATCTTTGAACGAGTTGGCACAGAAGGTCGGTATTGCAAACGTGAACCTTTCCAATATTAAAACGGGGAAGGTCAGCGCGATCCGTTTTTCCACGTTAAATGCCATCTGCGATGTGCTGGACTGTCAGCCTGGGGATTTGCTGGAATTCCAAAGGGATGGGGATTAACTGACGGGAAAATAGGTTTGACACCGGAAAAAGGTCATTTCACAACATGGCATTCGGGAAAAACAGGGTATCCGCCGATATTATTTGTGTTGGCGGATATCCTGTTTTCAGGGGAAAATGAAAACGCAGGGAAAGGAAAAACCATGCAGATTGTAATATGTGACGACGAGAAGGAAATCAGGGATTGGTTTTCGGAAAAAATCCGAAGGTTCTGCCCGGAAGCGGATGTCATGTGCTGTGCATCGGGGGAAGAACTTTTGGCGGGGGAGACTGCGCCGGATCTTTTATTTTTGGATATACGGCTACCGGAAATGGACGGTATGGAAACGGCGAGGAAGCTGAGGGAAAAGTATGGAAAAATGATACTTATTTTTATTACCGCTTTGGAAGAATATGTGTTCCAGGCGTTCGACGTGGGGGCGTTCCATTATCTCGTGAAACCTGTTTCGGAGGAAAAACTGAAAGAAGTATTGGGGAGGGCGACAGGACAGCATCGGGAGGCGGCGGGGAGGAAACCGGTTTGGGAAGAAAAGTCCATTGTTATTAAAAGCGGCGGGGTAAGCAATAAAATCCGGCTGGCACATGTGGTATATGCGGAAGTTTACAACCGTAAAGTGGTCATTCACAAAACCGACGGAGATGTGGAATATTACGGAAGGCTGGGGGCGCTGGAGAAGATGGCGGGTGAGGATTTTTTCAGGTCCCACAGGGGATACCTGGTTCATTTTAAATATGTGGAAAAGTATGATGCATCCATGATTTGGCTGAAAGGCGGGACGGCGCTGATGGCGAAGCAGAAGTATCCGGAATTTGTCAGGAAATATTTGAACTATCATCGAAATAAAGGGGGAAGCGGCGTGGTATGAGCAAAGACCGTATGGCTTTTTATTATGAAGCCCTGATGGAAATCCATAGCGTCATGCTGGACGGAGTGACAGCGTTTTTTCTGTATGTGATGGTGAAGGGATTTTTGGGGAAACGCAGGTATGCCGTTTTTGCGGGGGCGGCTTATTTTTCCGTGATTACGCTGATGGCGTATATT
The DNA here is from genome assembly GCA_947653315.1 of uncultured Lachnospiraceae bacterium. Classification (GTDB taxonomy): domain Bacteria; phylum Bacillota; class Clostridia; order Lachnospirales; family Lachnospiraceae; genus Kineothrix. Next base: position 1,381 of record CANTGP010000388.1, on the reverse strand, counting down.
CCGGTTTATGTCAGTAATTTTACGGCTTATGGATTGGCGGTATTTGCGGCATTTTTGGTAATGTGGCTGTGTGAAAGGGAGAGACGGAGACAAAAGCTGTTTTTGGCCGTTACTTTTTTTTCCCTGCGCTGGATGGCAACGGCAGTAGCCAATTGTACGGAAAATATCATATACCGGTCCTTTCCCGTTTTGTTGTATTCCCTGAATAACGAATGGACGACATTTCTGCGGACGGCGGCTGTAATGTTCCTGAATTTGGGACAGGACGTTCTGCTTATGTTTGCGGCGGTTTGGGTCATCCGTAAATTTTATCTGTATAAAAGGGCGGAAATGACGGGAAAAGAACTGCTGATGCTCTCTACGCCTTCCCTGTCGGGGATGGTCGGATACCACATGCTGAAACTCTATGAAGTAATTTACACGAATGATACGGGAAAAAGCCTGTTGGATATTTACCGGCCATACCATTGGCTTTTTTTGCTGTATTATGCCTTCTCCTTTGCATCCGTGTTGGCGATGATTGTATTGTTCCAAAAAATTAAAAAAGGTCAGGAGGAAAAGTGGCAGGGAGAGGTTTTGCTGGGGCAGATGGAAGATATAAAAAAGCATATCGCTATACTGGAGAAGCGTTACCGGGATATTCAGGGGATGAAACATGATATGGGGAATCATATAATGACTTTGGAGCGGCTGTATACCGGAAAAGAGTATGGGGAAGCAAAACGTTATACCGGGCAGTTAATGGAGGAACTGCGGGGGGCGGAACCGGGAATCAGGAGCGGTAATCCGGTTACGGATGTGATTTTGATGGAGAAACGGGAGGAAGCGGAGAAAAAAGGAATGGTTTTTACCTGCGATTTCCATTATCCGGAAGGAATGGGCATTAATGCGTTTGATCTCAGCATTATATTGAATAATGCCCTGAACAATGCCATGGAACATTCGGCTTCCATCGGAAAACCGTTTATCCATGTGGAATCTTACAGAAGGGGAAATATTTATATGATGGAATTCCGTAACCGTATGGATGGGAGTGTGGACATGGATACGGAAAGCGGTCTTCCGGTAACGGCGAAACCGGATGGGACGGGACATGGTTTTGGTCTGTTCAACATCAGGAAGGTGGCGCAGAAATACAAGGGGGAACTGGATATCGGAGTGGAAAACAGTATATTCCGGCTTAGCGTGATGCTTTTAGGGACGGGGGAGGAGTGACTTCACAACGGAAAAAAGTCCTTTCGTGACATGTCGCTTCAGGAAGCGGCAGGAAGATTCGATATAAGGGGTAAGAACCCTTATTTACGTATATTCCGAATCCGGGAAGCGGCTGCTGGGGATACGGAAAAGAACAAGAAAAAAGTGCAGAAAAAGATGTAGGAAA
>CANTGP010000387.1 GCA_947653315.1 uncultured Lachnospiraceae bacterium | reverse complement strand
GCATGTCCGGCCAGCTACCATCTGCATTACGATACCATCTTTAAACCGGGACAGATTTTTCAGTTATGGGAAATGGTAAGTTATTTTAACAGGAGGGCAATGGATAATGGTTTTCCCGGTATCTATATCATCGGGATGGAGGAAGGCCAAAAGGACGGAATGGATGCAGCCTGTATCAGGCAGCCGTATTGTGCGGTGCAGGAATACCAAAAAAGGCATGGATATACTTGGCAGGGATTGAAAGTCTATCCGTATGATGAAGTGTGCAAAATCCAAATGGAGGAAAAAGCCGGGGATGCCAAAACGTATTTTTGCTGTGCCGTTGACTTTGATTCCACACCCAGGATGGGAAACAACGGTTTGCTGCTGCAGGGGGCTTCGCCGGAAAAATTTTATGGGTTTTTCAGGGATGGTTATAGGAAAAGTTTACGGTCGGGGAATGAGTTCGTGTTCCTGAACGCATGGAATGAGTGGGGGGAAGGAATGTATTTGGAGCCGGATGAGAAATACGGCTGTCAATATTTGGAAGCTGTCCGCAGGGTGGTGGACGAGTGCGGAAGAAAAGATGCGGCAGGGGACGTTGAGGGGATTCCGCCGGTTTGTGAAACAGGGGAAGATAAAAAGGAACAGGGGGACGAAGAAGCCCTGCAAAGTCTTGGCAGACATGACCGGCTGCTGGATAACTGGATGAATTTACGGGACCGCGGAATTTCTTTTTCTTCTTACTTTGAAAAATACGGATATAAGAAGATTGCAATATATGGTATGGGCAGACTGGGGACGCATCTGCAGTGGGAGTTAAGGGATGGGGATGTGCTGGTTTGTTTCGGAATTGACCAAAAAGGGCAGAGCGGGGAATACGCAATGGATGTTTACCTTCCGTACCGGGAGATGCCGGAGACGGATGCCGTGGTGATAACGGTTTTAGGGGAATATAGGAAAATTAGTGAATTGCTTAGGAATACCATGAAGTGTCCCATTATTACTTTGGAAGAAATTGTCCAGGAGCTTTTGTTTGAATGTCAGGACATGAATCCGGTTTAGGAGATTCGTAGGAAATGATTAAGACATCGATAATTATACCGGTATATAATACCGCGCCATATATAGAAGAATGTTTGGACAGTGTGTTCTGCCAAACACAGAAGGAAATTGAGGTAATCGCCATCGACGACGGGTCAACGGATGACAGTTGGAATGTCCTTATGAAAATGAAGGAAAAGTATCCGGGGCTTATCTTGGTGCGCCAGACACACCAATGTCAGGGGGCAGCCAGAAATAAGGGGGTGGAGATGGCAAAAGGGGAATATATCTATTTCCTGGATTCGGATGATTATATCCTGCGGGATACTTTGGAAACCTGTTATCAGTGCGCGGTTGGAAATAAGCTGGATATGGTCTTGTTTGACGCTTTCAGTTTTTGGGATTCTGACGGGAGGGCGCCGGTAGAACCCAATGAATATGACAGGCATGGGTTGGTTAAGGATAAGATGCTTTATTCAGGCGTTGAATTTATGGAGAAGTACCATGAGGGACCGTTTATCCCGTCCCCTTGTTTGATTTACTGTTCCGCGCGGTTTTTGGAAAAATATCATATGAGGTTTTTGGAAAAGATTTATTTTGAGGACAATGAATACTATTGCAAACTGATGGTTTTGGCGGACAGAATCATGTATATTCCCAAAATGTTCTATCAAAGACGGTGCAGGAGCGGGTCTACCACCGGAGGCAGATTTGGTTTGGAAAAGGCAAAAGACTATGTGGAGACGGTGCGCAGGATGGCGGATTTGCGTACATTAAGAGGCGGTGCAGGATGGCATGTAATCAAAGGGATTAGTATGGATCTTCTCATGCATTTGGCATATTTGTGTTGGGAAAACGGTTTATACAGGGAAGAAAACTTGCTCCCGAAATGGATTTTGGATACGGAGAAACAAATTTTGGGCGCTCCGGCGGAGGGTGTGGAAGGGGTAAAAGACATATGCCATATGAAGATATTATGCGGATATTTTCCGTTCGGGGATTTGTGTGAGGAAAAGCAGCGGATTCATGTCAGATACAGGCAATTGCTGACACGGGTATTTCAAAATCTGCCATTAAGCAATGCCGGCTGTAAAGTAGCCATTTACGGATGCGGGAATTATACGGAAAGATTCATGGGGTTGTATAGGGAGTATATAGGGGATATTCAGGCGGACCTTATTTTTTTGGACAGTTACACAGGGAATGATACTTCTACCTACATGGGATTTCCGGTATACAACGTGAAAATCATTAAGGAGGAAATGGTGGATTATATTTTGGTTTCTTCGCCACGGTATGAGAAAGAAATGTGCGGTACGGTTTACGGGCTTTGTGGGGATAAAATTCCGGTTGTGTCGTTATATGGGAAATTGGGCATATGTCTGTGATTGGGAAAAGGATGGGGATGTGGCGTATGAAGAATGTTTATAAAACGAAACTCCAAAGAAAAATGGAAGATAAACTGAAAAATGTGAAGTCAAATCAATTTGTTTTAATGTTCCATAGCATATCCCCGAAAGAAACATGGTATAACAGGGATTACTGTATGACTGCGGAAAGTTTTGAAAATTTGATTTTAGGATTGGGAAACAAAGAGGTAACGTTTGCATCGTTGGATGACATATGTGCAAAAAGTAAATGGAAAACCGTATTCATTACCTTTGATGATATATTTTCAGATGTTTTCAGCAATGCCTATCCTATCTTGAAAAAATATAAAATTCCGTTTGCCGTATTCGTAACTGCTGATTTTATTGATAAGCACAATATGATAAGCGGGGAAATGTTAAGCGCGTTGTCAAACGAAAGGTTGTGTACCATAGGTGCACATACCCTTTCCCATAGAAATCTTTCGGAATGCCGTTTAAGGGAACAGTTCCGTGAGATATATCAATCCAAGTGCATATTGGAATACCTGACAAAAAAGAAAGTTGCGTATTGTGCGTATCCATACGGAAATATGGTGCATATACCGTTGACGGCAGTTGCAATGGCCCGTTTTGCAGGGTATAAGATGGCGTTTTCAACGATTGCGGGTCCGGTTTGCAACGGTATGCGTTTTATGATGCCAAGAATAAATGTGAATGAACATAATTGGAAACATGTTTTGAATAAATGCAGCAGATAGGTATTGGAAACAGAAAAAGATTTTGCAAACGATTGGAAACGGGAGAATGGGAAAGATGAATATTTCAGAAGAAATAATGTCATGGAAATGAGGCTGAAGTAGGAACATGGAAAAAATAATGGTATTAGGAGCAAGCGGAACAGTAGGTGCAGTAGTTTTCCGGTATGGAGATTCCGACAAAAAAGGTAAAAGTAAGATTCCATGACAATCTCATTCTCA
>CANTGP010000386.1 GCA_947653315.1 uncultured Lachnospiraceae bacterium | reverse complement strand
GGAAAAATTCAGTTCATAGATTCTCAAGAATTTGTTCACAGATTGGTCACAATTATGACATATGATGATTTCAGCCGTTGAGGGAAATCCAAAAAACAGTTCCCGGTGCAAATACATAGGACATGGGGCTGGATACGGCAATTTCGTTTCATATATAGGAGGAGAAAAGTTATGAAAAAGAAAGTAGTTATGTTATTGACAGCAGTAGCAACATGCGCAACCCTGATGATGGCTTGCGGTAATACCGAAGCAGCGGTAACGGATGAAACTGCGGTAGAAACCCCTGCAGAGGATGCAAACGCGGATGCGGAAGCACCGGCTGAGAATGCGGACGCAGAAGCACCGGCAGAGAACGCGGATGCGGAAGCACCGGCAGAAAATGCAGACGCGGAAGCACCGGCTGAGAATGCGGATGCGGAAGTACCGGCAGAAAACGCGGATGCGGAAGCACCGGCTGAGAATGCAGACGCAGAAGCACCGGCAGAGAACGCGGATGCGGAAGCACCGGCTGAAAATGCGGAAGCAGAGAATGCAGACGCAGAGCAGAAAGCAAACTAATCGGGAGTGTTCCCTTTATAGGATTCCGGAAATTACGGACCGCCTGTCATTCCAAAACGGATGGCAGGCGGTTTTCGTTCCGCCACTGCCTCGGCGATATGCCGTATACGTTTTTAAACGCACGGGAAAAATGCAGTTGGTTCGGATAACCTACCGCGTTTCCGATATCCGCTATGGACAGTTTGGTCAGTTTCAATAATTCCACGGCTTTTGACATGCGGTAGGAAATCAGAAATTCCTGGGGGGATTTGCCCATGTTTTCATGGAAAATCTTGCCGAAATAACTGCGGTTCAGGCCGCAGGAAGCGGCAATATCTTCCACGGTAATGTCATTTTGGAAGTTCTGCTCAATATAGGAAATGGATTCCTTGATGTAAAAATCCCGCAGGCTGTTTCCTTTTCCGCTTTGCGCGGAAGTGGAGGAGCGAACGAAACTGTCGATGAAAAGGTAGAAGTGCCCGATTAAATGGAACGGGGACTCATCTTTGTGGTTTACGATGTAAAGCAGTTCGGTTTTCATCGTTTCCGCGATATCTTTATAGCGCGCTTTATAAATCGGCTGGCTGCGGCTGATTCCGGTCAGGTCGATGGTCTCTTTGGCGCGCAGTCCGTCAAATTCAATCCAGACATATTCCCATGGGATTTCGTGGTCCGCCACGTAAGTGCATACCTGGTGGGGAAACATCATAAAACCCTGACCGCTCTTAATCTGGTAGGTAGCGGTTTTCCCGGCGGCATTGTCCGCATAGAGCGTTCCGGTACCGGAAAGGCAAAGGTGGAACAGATAGTGGTTCCTTGCCGCGGGTCCAAAGGAATGGGATGGGTCGCACTGTTCCCAACCGAATTGGTATAACCCAAAATCAATAAAATTTTCACTCGGAAAAACGGAAAAAATGAAATCGCTCATAGACCCTCCCAATGGTATTTTTTTTATTATATACCAAAATGCTGGATCATATCAAATAAAAGGAATAAAAATAGCATAAAGGAATATAATTTGCAAAATGCAGGTATTTATCAGTAGCATTATGGTATGTTACAATACCATTATCAAAAAAAGGAAGGAGAATGTTATGAAAGGGAAAGGGATAAAATGCTTAGGGCTTGCATTATGCTGTGCGGCGGCATCACTGGCTGTCTGCGGGTGCGGGAGTTCGGGTAAGGACGGTAAGGTCGAGATAGAAATCGTCCAATATAAACCGGAAGCGGCGAATTACTTCAAGACAGTGGAAGATGAGTTTAATGCAACCCATGACGACATCCATTTGAAAATCAGTTCCCCCAACGATGCCATGACTATTTTGAAGACACGGTTTATCAGGGAGGATTACCCGGACATCATAGGAATCGGCGGCGACATCAATTATTCCTATTTTGTGGACGCGGAAATCCTGGCGGATATTTCCGATTATCAGGGATTACAGGAAATTAATCAGGGGTATTTGGATATCGGGGAAGCCTTGGAACTGGTTCCTACGGAGGGTACGTTCGCGGCGCCTTATGTGGCAAATGCAGCGGGAATACTGTACAACAAAGATATGTTTGAAGAACACGGATGGCAGATACCGGAAAACTGGGGAGAACTGGTGGCATTATGCGACACCATAAAAGCGGAAGGGATTCTTCCTTTTTACTTCGGGTTTAAGGATACGTGGACCTGCCTTGCCCCGTGGAATGCCATGGCAGTGGATTTGGCTCCTTCGGATACCACGAAACAGGTGAACCGCGGGGAAACCACATTTTCCGAGGAATACCGGGAAGTTTCCGAAAAATACCTGAAGCTGCTGGAATACGGACCGGATGATCCGTTTGCCTATGGGTATAACGATGCGTGTACGGCTTTTGCCAGGGGGGAATCCGCCATGTATCCCATCGGAAGTTATGCCGCTCCGCAGATTTTGTCCGTGAACCCGGAGCTGAACCTGGATTCCTTTGTCATGCCGGCAAATGATGCCAAAGACGGCAATACGTTAAATTCCGGCGTGGATCTCCAGTTCTGCGTGATGGCGGAATGCGAAAATAAGGAAGCTGCCTATGAGGTATTGGATTTCCTTTATGCGGATGAGAACATACAGAAATATATTGATGCGCAGACAGCGATTCCGTGTAAGGACGGCGATTTCCAACTGCCTTCCATATTGGACGGAATGACCACGTACATAACGGAAGGAAACATGACGGACTACCAGGACCATTATTATCCGTCCGAAATGGCCGTGGATGCACAGATCCAAACGTTCCTAATCCAAAAGGATGTGGATGCTTTCCTAAATAAGTTTGATGCGGACTGGCCGCGGTATAACAGGGACATTATCCGTGTGGTTAAGGAGTATGAGAATAGGAATTAAGAAAGGAGACAATATTTTTTATGAAAGAAATATGGAAGAATGAAAGAAAAAGGACATTTTTACTGATTACCATTCCGATATTGGCGCTGTTTGTCTGCTTTAATACGATCCCGTTAATCCGCGGTGTCATTTACAGCTTTACAAACTTCAAAGGATTTGGAAAATATAACTGGGTAGGTTTCCAAAATTACATTGATTTGTTTTCGGATGCCCGTGTCGGAAAGTCTTATTGGTTTACGTTTAAACTGGCGGTGGTGACCACCGTGGTGGTAAATGTTTTGAGTTTGGTTCTTGCCTTGGGGCTGAACAGTAAAATACGGGCGAAAAGTTTCTTCCGCGGAGCGTATTTCCTGCCGAACATATTGGGCGCGCTGGTGGTGGGGTACATTTTTAACTACTTTTTCACCTACATACTTCCTGCAGTGGCGGATATGCTGGGAATCGGGGCTTTAAGCACCAGTATCCTTTCCAATCCCGAT
>CANTGP010000385.1 GCA_947653315.1 uncultured Lachnospiraceae bacterium | reverse complement strand
GGTTTACCATAGGGGACGGGGAATTACCGTCACGGGGCATAGTGGAATCCGTGGAGGAATTTTTGATGCAGGGAGAGCGGAGACCCCTGACGGACAGGATTACGGTCGGGATTCCGGAAGTGGTTCCATACCATGTGGATGTGGAATACTGGATAAATGAAACTGATAAGGGAAAGGCAGCCGCCATAAGGAAAAACGTGGAGGAAGCAGTACAGGGGTTTGCATACTGGCAGAAAAAACAGATCGGAAGGGACATTAATCCTTCCTACTTAAATTATCTAATGGTGCAGGCAGGGGCGAAACGGGTGGTGGTTACGCAGCCGGAATTTACAGTGGTCGGAGACACGGGGCTTGCAGTAATGGAAACACGGAATGTGGCATACGGAGGGGTGGAACGTGATTGATTTTTATGACGGGCAGATAACGGACATCCTTCCGGATAATATAAAATCCGATCCGCTGGTGGAAGCCATGGGGTATGCCATATCAAACGCTGTAAAGTGTATCGTGGAACATGCGGAAAAAGCGGGAATATATGCCGTGATTGATATACTGGATGAGGAAACCGTTGATCTGCTGGCAGTGGAACTGCGCACGAAGTATTATGGGCAATGGCTGGATTTAGAGGAAAAGAGGAGGATGGTAAAAAAAACCCTGTTGTGGTACAGCAGGGCGGGAACGTTGTTTACGGTAAAGGAACTTACGGATTTCGTTTTCCAGGATGCGGAAGTGGAGGAATGGTTCCAGTATGATTCCGATCCGTATTTGTTCCGGCTGCTTATTAATGTGGTGTGCCAGGATATCTCCATGGAGAAATACATGGAGTTTTTAAAGTCCCTGCGTGAAGTGAAAAACACGCGGTCACATTTGGAGTCCGTGATTTTTAAGTACCATACAGATGCAAAAATACGGACAGTGGCGGCAGGAGGGATTGGAAACATAATAAAAATTAAGGCAAGGCTTGCGGAAAGTGTGGAAGCAGTATCGGAAAACAGGAATATGACGGCAGTTGTCTATGAAGACAGCGTATACCTGCAGGCGCGGGATGAAATTGCGGATGAAGATGTATATGTGCTTTCAGAAGACAATGAAAAGTTGCGGGTGCTGACAGAAAACGGAAGCGTTGTAAGGATTGGATAAATTGTTTTTCATGGAGCAGGCTGCGGGGTTTCAACCGTAGGGACAGGAAAGGAGGATATTATGTCAGTTACGGTACGCGAGACGGATAAGGAATTTGGTTCCATTGTTACGGACATCGGGAACGAGCTAATGATGGATGCCGTTAAAAACGGTACGAAGGTAACAATTACAGAGTTTGCGGTAGGGGATGGGAACGGGGAATATTACAGGCCGGATACAGGCATGACGGGGTTGAGAAACGAATTGTGGAGGGGGAGTATCAATTCATGTGAGATAAACAGGGAAGCTGCCAACATACTGATGGTGACAGCAGTATGTCCGGGGACGGTAGGTGGGTTTACGATAAGGGAGATTGCAATATTTGATAATGAGAACCGGATGATAGCTGTCGGGAATATGCCGGAAACCCCGAAAGTCACGATGATGGACGGGGCCGTGAATGAGTTGCGGCTGGTGATGGAAATCGCACTGATAAACGGGGATTCCGTGGAACTGTTGATTGACCCTTATGTAACTACGGCAACCAAAGCGGACATTGATGCGATATGGGAAAAATTAAGGGAAAACGGGAAGGTGACCATAGGAACCAAAAATGAGGAGATGGAAGAAAACGAAATACGGTTCATCGTGGATTCCCTGCCATACTAATCAGGGGGAAAACAGAGAGAAGGGAGGATTACATGGAAGGGCAACAGTTATTTGCAGGTGGGAAACCGATTGCACCGAAAGCAATGGCTTCAGAAACTACCGTGGAAGACGTGCGTAACCTGACGGGAAATGCCGTAACCACTGCGCAACAGCTTTTAAATGAAATTACTTTCCGGATAACTGAAATCCTGCTGGAAAAATCAGCCGTGGCAGGGTGGGCATTACAGGAGAAAAAGCCGGACTACACAGCGGGGGAAGTCGGTGCGGATGAGGAAGGGAGCGCACGGAACGCACTGGAAGCGGCAAAGGAATACGCAGACAGTACATACAGGCAGGCAACCGGATACACGAACCAAAAGATTGCGGAGCTGGTAAACGGTGCACCGGAAACACTGGACACACTGAAAGAAATCGCGGATGCCATGGCGGAAAATGAAGATGTGGTTACGGCATTGCAGGAGGCGATCGGCAGTAAGGCAAGTGATGTAGAAATGCAGGCACATATCTTTAATGCCGCGATACACGTAACACAGTCGGAAAAGGATAAGTGGGCCGGTTACGAACAGCAGATAGCACAGGTTTTTCAATTTGTCAGTGATGGAAAGGCACTGGTTGCATCCGCCATCACTGGCAGGGGGGTGGCAACGGCAGCGGATGCAGCATTTCAGGTAATGGCAGAAAATATTGGTTCCCTTTCCCTCCCAACCGGGAATGCTGCCGCCGGTCATGTGCTGGCAGGGCGTACTTTCAGCAATGCCGGGGGAACGGGACTTACCGGAACGATGACAAACCGGGGGGCGGTAACGCAGAGCCTTGCTGCCGGACAGTCCTATACGATACCGGCGGGATATCATAACGGAGGCGGAAAAGTTACGGCAAATGCACTGGCAGGACAGACCAGTGCAACGGCAGCCGCGGGAAACATCACGAAAGGAAAGACTGCGTGGGTAAACGGAAAAAAAATAACGGGTACCGGTGCGGATAACACGGCACAGTACAATGCCGGGGTGGCTGCAGCGGATGCGCGCGTAAACGCAAACAGCACAAATTATAAAACCGGATATAGTGCCGGGGTTACGGCAGCGGATGCAAGGGCAAATCCGTCTTCCGTAAATTACCAGTCAGGGTATAATGCCGGGGCGGCAGCGGTCCGGATAAAGGAGACTGCCCTTGCGCTTTCGCTTCTGTCAGGCAATGGCGGAACAATAATAACATCCGGGGACATTAATTATGCCGGTGCACGTTTCCTTAAAATAAGCTATAAATATGTTTCGGCAAACCGGGAAGCATGTGTAATTAAATTTTACAGGGGAGGTACGGTATACCGGCAGCAGTATCTTCCAAAGGGATACAGTGCGGGTTCCAGCCTTGAAACATCAGGTTTGGTGGCAATCGTAGACGTATCATCAATAGGAGGGGTGGCAAATTTCCAAATATTTCCGGACAATGGATCCAGTGGGCGCACTGATGCAGGAACATATACCATACAGTCAATGACACTGTACTCAATATGATATAAGGAGGAAGGAATGGGCGTAAAACCAATAAAAGAGATAATGTAAAAGTCGGTATGCAGCAGGCACCGCACAGAAGTTTATTTAATGCA
>CANTGP010000384.1 GCA_947653315.1 uncultured Lachnospiraceae bacterium | reverse complement strand
CCGGTATGGAGCCGAAGGCGGCGGTGGACTCCGGCGTGTGCGTGGTGGCGAGAAAGTCCGGAACCGTGGATTATGTTTCTTCCCGGATTATTAAGATGACTTATGACGATGGGGAAAGGGACGAATACCGTCTGACGAAGTTTTCACGCAGCAACCAGTCCAACTGCTATAACCAGAAGCCCGTGGTGTTTAAGGGTGAGCATGTGGAAAAAGGGGAAGTCATTGCGGACGGACCTTCCACGTCGGACGGCGAACTGGCGCTGGGCAAGAACCCGTTAATCGGGTTTATGACATGGGAAGGTTACAATTACGAGGATGCCGTCCTGTTGAGCGAAAGGCTGGTACAGGAGGATGTATATACTTCCGTCCATATCGAAGAATACGAGGCGGAAGCGCGGGATACCAAACTGGGACCGGAAGAAATCACCAGGGATGTTCCGGGTGTCGGAGACGATGCGCTGAAGGATTTGGACGACAGGGGGATTATCCGTATCGGTGCGGAGGTACGTGCCGGTGATATTTTGGTAGGAAAAGTAACCCCGAAGGGGGAAACGGAGCTGACGGCGGAAGAAAGGCTGTTACGCGCCATTTTCGGCGAGAAGGCGAGGGAGGTAAGGGATACTTCCTTAAAGGTGCCTCACGGGGAATACGGTATCGTAGTGGATGCCAAAGTGTTTACGAGGGATAACGGCGACGAGCTTTCGCCGGGTGTCAACCAGGCGGTGCGCATTTATATTGCGCAGAAAAGGAAGATTTCCGTGGGTGACAAGATGGCGGGGCGCCATGGGAACAAGGGTGTGGTTTCCCGTGTGCTTCCGGTAGAAGATATGCCTTACCTGCCCAACGGGCGTCCTTTGGATATCGTGTTAAATCCCCTCGGCGTGCCTTCCCGTATGAACATCGGCCAGGTGCTTGAAATCCATTTGTCCCTTGCGGCAAGGGCTTTGGGCTTTAATGTGGCGACTCCGGTATTTGACGGGGCGAACGAAGAAGATATTATGGATACGTTGGATCTTGCCAACGATTATGTAAATTTGGAGTGGGAGGAATTTGAGAAGAAACACAAGGCGGAACTTCTTCCCGAAGTGATGGATTATTTATACGAACACAGGGATCACAGGGAGGTTTGGAAGGGCGTGCCCATTTCCAGGGACGGAAAGGTAAGGCTGCGTGACGGCAGGACCGGGGAGTATTTTGACAGCCCGGTTACTATCGGGCACATGCATTACCTGAAACTGCATCATTTGGTGGACGATAAGATTCATGCCCGTTCCACGGGTCCTTACTCGCTGGTAACGCAGCAGCCGTTGGGAGGTAAGGCACAGTTCGGCGGACAGAGGTTTGGGGAAATGGAAGTTTGGGCGCTGGAGGCGTACGGCGCATCCTATACGCTGCAGGAAATCCTGACCGTGAAGTCCGATGATGTGGTAGGGCGTGTGAAAACCTATGAGGCAATTATTAAGGGCGACAACATTCCTGAGCCGGGTATTCCCGAATCCTTCAAGGTGCTGTTAAAAGAACTCCAGTCACTCGGACTGGACGTGCGCGTGCTGCGGGATGACCAGACGGAAGTGGAAATCATGGAAACCATCGATTACGGCGATACGGATTACCGGTATGAGATGGAAGGCGACCGCAAGAATTATGATTATGAGAATGAGTCACTGGGAAGTCTCGGTTACCAAAAGCAGGAGTTTGACGAGGACAGCGGCGAATTGGTCAATGCGGACGGCGCGGATTTGGAAGATGAGGAATTGGAACTGGAGCTGGATGACGAAGCCGAATTTGCGGAAGTGTATGATGAATAAGGTGTAACAGTCCGAAAAGAAAGGGATGTGTGTGAAGATGCCAGAAACGAAACAGGAAACCTATCAACCGATGACATTTGATGCAATTAAAATTGGTTTAGCATCGCCCGATAAAATCAGGGAATGGTCAAGGGGGGAAGTGACCAAACCGGAGACCATCAATTACAGGACCTTAAAACCGGAACGGGAAGGTCTGTTCTGCGAAAAAATATTCGGTCCCAGCAAGGACTGGGAATGTCATTGCGGAAAATATAAAAAAATCAGGTATAAAGGCGTTGTCTGTGACCGCTGCGGCGTGGAAGTAACCAAGTCCAGCGTGCGCAGGGAGCGTATGGGGCATATTGAACTGGCGGCTCCGGTATCCCATATTTGGTATTTTAAGGGGATTCCCAGCCGCATGGGCCTGATTTTGGATTTGTCTCCGAGGGTGCTGGAAAAGGTGCTGTACTTTGCATCCTATATTGTGCTGGATGCGGGGGAAACCGATTTGGATTATAAGCAGGTGTTGTCCGAAAAGGAATACCAGGATGCCAGGGAGACCTGGGGCAGCCGTTTCCGTGTGGGCATGGGGGCGGAAGCCATTAAGGAACTGCTGGAAGCCATTGATTTGGAGACGGAAGCGGTAGAGCTTAAAACGGGGTTAAAAGAGTCCACGGGGCAGAAGCGGGCAAGGATTATCAAAAGGCTGGAAGTGGTAGAGGCTTTCAGGGAGTCCGGGAATAAGCCGGAGTGGATGATTATGGATGCGATTCCGGTGATTCCGCCGGATCTGCGTCCGATGGTGCAGTTGGACGGCGGGCGTTTTGCGACTTCCGATTTAAATGATTTATACCGCAGGATTATTAACCGGAACAACCGTTTAAAGAGGCTTTTGGAACTTGGCGCGCCCGATATCATTGTCCGCAACGAGAAAAGGATGCTGCAGGAAGCAGTGGATGCCCTGATTGATAACGGCAGGAGGGGCAGACCCGTAACCGGACCGGGAAACCGTGCATTAAAGTCCCTGTCCGATATGTTAAAGGGAAAATCGGGACGTTTCCGCCAAAACCTGTTGGGGAAACGTGTGGATTATTCCGGGCGTTCCGTTATCGTGGTGGGACCGGAGCTGAAGATTTACCAGTGCGGTCTGCCGAAGGAAATGGCAATTGAATTGTTTAAGCCCTTTGTGATGAAGGAACTGGTATCAAGGGGGATTTCACAGAATATTAAAAATGCAAAAAAACTGGTGGAACGGCTGGACACACAGGTATGGGATGTGCTGGAGGAAGTGATTAAGGAACATCCGGTGATGTTAAACCGTGCCCCTACGCTGCACAGGCTGGGGATTCAGGCGTTTGAGCCGATTTTGGTGGAAGGTAAGGCAATTAAGCTGCATCCCCTGGTATGTACCGCATTTAACGCCGATTTCGACGGCGACCAGATGGCGGTCCATCTGCCGCTTTCGGTGGAGGCGCAGGCGGAATGTCGGTTCCTGCTGCTTTCCCCCAACAACCTGCTAAAGCCTTCCGACGGCGGTCCGGTGGCGGTTCCTTCCCAGGATATGGTGCTTGGGATTTATTACCTGACGCAGGAAAGACCGGGGGCGAAAGGGG
>CANTGP010000383.1 GCA_947653315.1 uncultured Lachnospiraceae bacterium | reverse complement strand
ACTTGACTCGTTGCTCGCGGAAAAAGTGCACGTAAAACCGGGACATGCAATCCCGCTGCCGCCGCCCCGCAAAGAACTCCCTCCCGCGCGTCCGCGTCCGCCTATAAATACCCACCGGATTTTGCAAAATCAACGAACGGTTGAGAAGCAAAAAAAAGCTCCACGGAGGGGTTATTGTTTTCCTTTTTGGCGGATGATATGATGAGAAGGAAACAGAAGGAATACGGAACAAGGATAGGGCCAAAGTCCGTGCCGCGCCTTGGGAAACGGGGGAAACATGCTGGATAAAAAGAAAATCGGGGAGACCATAACCATATACCGGAAACGGGCAGGGATGACGCAGAAGGATTTGGCGGATGTCCTGCACATTTCCTATCAGGCAGTGTCCAAATGGGAATCGGGAACGAGCCTTCCCACGGTGGAAATGCTTTGTGAAATCGCGGGGGCGCTGCGGGTAAGCACCGATGCCATACTGCATAGGGGGAAATGGGTGGATAAAGCGGAATTGTACCGGGAAACGGGACTGGATACGGAGAAACTGTATTTCCTGAAAGACCAGTTGGAGAGCCTGGTATCCGAAGACGAAAACATGCTGAATACGCGTTACATGGAGCCGGTGATTTACCGGACGGATGTTTCCGGTATGGAAGATCCGGTACATGCCATGATTTTAACCATTCCGGGTTCCAAGGAAAAATTTGCCAGGGAGAGAGGGTTTGACCGGGAAATCTGTGCGGATGTGGCAGCGAACGGGATGAACCATATCCTTGCCTATGGGATGAAGCCCGTGGTATTAAAGGGGATGGCGGTATGCGGAAATAATAACAACGAACAATTGCGCAACATGGCGGAAGCCTTAAAAAAGATTTGTGAGGAAAACGGCGTCCTGTTTTCCGGAATGGAAATCGGGGCGCAGCCGATGCATTACAAGCCGGAGGAATATCATATACAGGTGGGGGTGGCAGGAGTGGGGGACCGCCCGAAGCTGGTGACAGGGGAAAACATGCAGGAAGGGGACGTGGTGCTCGGGCTTGTGACGGAGGGAATTAATTCGGTGAATTATCCGGTGTTTAAGGTGCTCATGGACCGGAGACCGGAACTTGCCCATGCCAAAATCGACGGAGAGCATTATTTCAGCGATGAGCTGCTAAAACCAAATACGGCGTTTTGCCATGGGCTCTGCCTTTTGGCAGAGGAGGGGATTCCTCACGGAATCTTTAAAAACAATAACCTGATGTGTAAAAAAACGGAAAGGAGAATTCCCCAAGGGCTTGGCATACGGATTGATTTGGAGAAAGTGCCGGTTCTTCCGCTGTACCGTTTCCTGATGGAGCGGGAATTGATGGAAGCGTATAAGATGCCTTACTTTTTTCAAATGGGAATCGGGATGATTGTGGCGGTTCCGGAGGAAAAGGCACAGGCTGCCCTGGAGCTTCTTGGCAGATACCATACGTGTTATCCCATCGGAAGGGTGGAAAAGTACACGAAACAAAAGTATTCGCATGGAAGGATGAGGGTGGAGGGAAAACTGGTATGGCAGCATTAGCGGGAAAGAACGGGAAGAATGGAAAAAAAGCCGCCAAACGCTTGTTTTGGCAGACGGGATTCCGGCACGGCGGGCTTTTGGCCGGATATGTGGCAGGGGCTTTTTTATTGAATGCCATTGTGATTTACGGCAACGATTTCATTGCACAGGCGGTAGACCGGGTATTTAACGGGCAGAATGTGGAAATCCGCGCTTTCCTGCCGCCGCTTCTGTGGATGATTGCGGCAGGGGCGCTTACCGCATACGGGAAAAGCCTGTGCGGGAACCATTACAGTGCAGTCGTTGCACGGGATGTGCGGGGTACGCTGGGACGGCATCTGATGAAACTGCCGTTTTGTTATTTCGACGAAAAGGGTTCGGGCAGCGTCATGACAAAACTGGGTTCCGATATCGGGGAAGCCGGACGCTTTTTTTCGGAAATTCTGCCGGAATTTTTGGTTAATGTCATTACGGTGGCGACGGTGACGGCGTACCTGGTCCGCATGGACGCTGCGTTGATCCTGATTTTGTTTGCCAGCTATCCGCTGATGCTGGTGGTGGCGAACTGGCTTTCCAAACGGTTGGAGAAAGTGGTGGTAAAGTGGAGGACGAACCTGGATATCCGCACGCAGACGGCTTATGACGCGGTACAGGGAATCGTTACGGGCAGAAGTTATAACCTGTACGACGTGATGAAACGTCGCATTGACGGTACCATCGATACCATTGCCGAACACGGCTGTGCCAGTACGCGGATTACTTCCATGGGCTGGGTGGTAAAAAATATACTGACCACCATTCCGGTGACGGGATGTTATCTGTTTGCGCTGCATGAGATGCTGGCGGGAAGGATTACCACGGGCGAGATGCTTTCCTTTACCGTATTGATGGGGCGGATTCTGTATCCCATCGGAGATGTGGTATTTTGCCTCAATGATTTCCGGCAGGCGGGCGTTGCGATGAAACGGTTACAGGAATTATATGAAACAAAACCGGAATCGGAATTGGGGTTGGAATCGGGAACGGATTTGGAATCGGAATTGGATTTGGAATCGGAAACGGAAGCGGTGGGAACGTTCCGGGTTTCGGACGGAAAAACGCAAGACCGTCCTGCGGCGGAAGGAAAGTTTACGGATGGGGAGAAGACGGAGCCGGTCATTGTGTGGGAGGATGTCCGTTTTGGCTACCAAAAAGAACAAACGGTATTAAACGGAATCAGTTTCCGCATCCGGCAGGGGGAAACGGCGGCATTTGTGGGCGGTTCGGGAGAAGGAAAAAGCACGTTGTTCCGTTTGCTGTGCGGTTTTTACATAAAAACGTCGGGACGCTACCTTTTATATGGGCGGGAATTTGAAAATTGGGATTTGCAGGCGGCGCGGGAATGCTTTTCGCTGGTGTCCCAAAACGTCTTCCTGTTTCCGGTCAGTATCCGTCAAAACGTGGCGTACGGAAAGGAAGGCGCCACGGAGGAGGAAATTGTGGAAGCATGTAAAAATGCCAATATTCATGAACGGATTCTGGAATTTCCCCAAGGCTACGATACGGTGGTGGGGGAGAGGGGAACGCGGCTGTCGGGCGGGGAGAAACAGCGGATTTCCATTGCGAGGGCTTTCTTAAAAAATGCGCCGCTTCTTTTGCTGGATGAACCCACGGCGGCAGTGGACGAAGGGACGGAGGTACAGATACAGGAAGCGGTTTCCCGCATTTCCAAGGGGAGGACGGTACTGGTCATAGCCCACAGGTTATCCACGGTCCGTCAGGCGGACCGTATTTTCGTCATAAAGCATGGAACGGTTGCGGAGCAGGGGACCCATCAGGAGTTATTGGAGCTTGGCGGAGTGTATGCCGGACTGTACGGATTGGATGGGCATGCGGTAAAAAAATAAAATAGT
>CANTGP010000382.1 GCA_947653315.1 uncultured Lachnospiraceae bacterium | reverse complement strand
CGGGCGGATTTTCCGCTTTTCCTATCCTTTACCATGCTTCTTACCACCAACGCTGCCGCTCCAAACACAAGAATTCCTACTGCTACTGTTCCCATACAAACCTCCTAAAAGTTCCTTTTTTGTTTTCCTTATAAGGCCTTGCCAACAGGTAAAGAAATCCTGCCACAAACAGAAATGCCGCTGCCGTACCGAAACCGAACGTGCCCGTACAAAACAGGGCGCCAATTTGGTAAACGCACAGGGAGACCACATAAGCAAACACCGTCTGATAGCCAATTGCAAACCAAAACCACCGGGTATTATTCATTTCCCGCTTAATCGCTCCCATCGCCGCAAAACAGGGCGCACACAAAAGGTTAAAAACAAGGAAGGAATATGCGGCTGCGGCCGTCATGCTTCCCGCCAGCGCCCCCCATACTTCCGTACCGTCTTCCGCCACTTCCGCAAACCCGAACAGAATGCCGAACGTGCCTACCACGTTTTCCTTTGCCACAAGCCCGGTAATCGCCGCTACCGCCGATTTCCAGTCACCCCAGCCAAGCGGAAGGAACAACCGGCTTATGCAGCTTCCGGCGTAAGCCAAAAGGCTATGGTCAATCTCCGTATCCTCTAACATACGGAATTCCCCGTCAGCAAATCCAAAATATGTGGCAAACCATATCACTATGGTGGACAACAGAATAATGGTTCCCGCCTTCTTTATAAACGACCAGCCCCTTTCCCACATACTCCTTAATACATTGGAAACCGTGGGCATATGGTAAGCCGGAAGTTCCATGACAAAAGGCGCCGGATCCCCTGCAAACATCCTTGTCTTTTTCAGAATAATACCGGAACAGATAATTGCCGCAATCCCTACAAAATATGCACTGGGAGCCACCCATGACGCACCGCCGAAGAAAGCGCCCGCAATCAGCGCAATAATCGGGAGTTTCGCTCCACAGGGGATAAACGTCGTGGTCATAATCGTCATTTTCCTGTCACGGTCATTTTCAATCGTCCGCGATGCCATGACACCGGGCACCCCGCATCCGGTACCGATTAACATAGGAATAAAGGATTTGCCGGACAACCCGAACTTACGGAAAATCCTGTCCATGATAAACGCCACCCTTGCCATATACCCGCAGCTTTCCAAAAAAGCAAGGAACAAAAACAACACAAGCATTTGCGGCACAAAGCCGAGCACGGCTCCCACACCCCCTATGATACCATCCAAAACCAGTCCTGACAACCAATCCGCACAGCCTACTGCCGAAAGCGCCGACTCCACAAGGGTGGGAATCCCCGGAACCTCCAGCCCGAACAGGCTCCAGCCTTCCCCGAACACACCGTCGTTTGCCCAGTCCGTCGCCCAGGTTCCAACCGTGGTTACGGAAACGTAATAAACGAGCCACATCACCACGGCAAAAACCGGAAGTGCAAAAAAGCGGTTTGTCACAATACGGTCTATCCGGTCGGAAACACTCTGTCCGCCTTTCTTTCCTTTGCTCATGCAGTCCCCGATTATGGACGAAATAAACAGATACCGCCCATTGGTGATAATACTCTCCGCATCGTCGTCCAAGGCTTCCTCCAATTTCTTTACCAGTGCCGAAACATCCGGAGCCTGCTCCAACTGCATTCCGATTTTATCATCGCCTTCCAACAGCTTTATCGCAAAGAAACGTTTTTGTTCTTCCTTTACGCCGTCGCCAAGCATGGCTGCCGCTTCCCCGATTGCATCTTCCACCACAGGCGGGAATTTATGGACAGGAACCGCTGCATCCCCTTTCTTTGCCAGCGAAACCGCCATTTCCGCCGCCTTCTGTATATTGGTTCCTTTCAGTGCGGATATTTCCACCACTTCACAGCCCAGTTTTTCGCCCAATCCGCCGGTGTGTATCTGACTGCCGTCCTTTTCCACCACATCCATCATATTGACGGCCATCACCACCGGAATCCCAAGCTCCATCAACTGCGTGCTCAAATACAGGTTTCTTTCCAGGTTCGTCCCGTCCACAATATTGAGAATCACATCCGGTCTTTCGTTCATCAGGTAGTTTCTCGCCAACACTTCCTCCATGGTATAGGGGGACAGGGAATAAATGCCCGGAAGATCCGTGATTACCACATCCTTGTATCCCTTTAATTTTCCCTCTTTTTTCTCCACCGTAACGCCCGGCCAGTTCCCGACAAACTGGTTGGAACCGGTCAGCCCGTTAAACAGTGTTGTTTTCCCGCAGTTGGGATTTCCTGCCAATGCAATTTTTACAGCCATATCCTATCTCCTTTTCCCGTTTTCTTCGGTTAGCTTTGGCTAACCAATATGTAAAAAAACAAAAAACCTATTCCACCATAATCATTTCCGCATCCGCTTTCCGCAGAGACAGCTCATACCCCCTGACCGTTACCTCCATGGGATCCCCCAAAGGCGCCACTTTCCTTACGGATACTTCCACACCTTTCGTAATTCCCATATCCATGATGCGCCGTTTCACCGGACCCTCCCCGGCCAGCTTTGCCACCCTTACGGTACTTCCGCAGGGAATTTCCCTTAATGTCTTCATTACTGTCCTCCTTTTCCTATTTTCCATTTTCATTTTTATTTCCTATTCCTATTTCATTTTTATTTCCTATTCCTATTCCGTAACACACCCGATGCTTCATGATTATGACTCCATGCCTCCTACCAAAATCTTATTCGCCATATCCTTTCCAATGGCGATCCTGGACTCCTTAACGTTCACAATCACATTTCCGTTGTTTTCCGACAGCACGGTCACTAAGCCCCCTGCCACAAAGCCAAGACTCTCAAGGAATTTCCTCGTCTCCTCCTTTCCACCCACTTTACGGATGACATTCGTTTCCCCGGTATTTACCATTGTCAGCGGCATTTTTCCCATCTTCCTTCTTTTTTGTTTTGAAAACAATTATCAATTTCATTTTCATAAGTTAGTATATACTAATTACCATTAGTTGTCAAGAACTTTTATGTACGGAAATCCTGCTTTATACTACCTGTGCTCATATTCTTACTTTTAGATGCAAAAAAGACACATGGTTTACAGTGATCCATGCGCCTTTACGCTGTTTACAAATATTAAATTGGTTCGCTGATTATGCAAACTGCATTGATTGGTTTGCCAATTCTTTTATCATATCTAGAGACAATTCTGTATAATCAGCGATATCTTCCAGTGACATTTTACCCGCTTCAATCATACGAATAGCCATTTTTTTTGCTTTCATTTGTTCTGCCTGCTGTGCCGCTTCATTCCTCATGTCTTCCATAATTTTACACATAGCCGCAACTCCTTCCTCATCTTGCTTAAAATATCGTGCTTTTTTAGCAAGCGCTTCATAATTCATTTCATCGGGATTGGTGCATGAAAAATCGTGCATCAGCTTTCCAATCTCATCGTTGCCCCTATATTTCC
>CANTGP010000381.1 GCA_947653315.1 uncultured Lachnospiraceae bacterium | reverse complement strand
TCCGGCGCTTTCTCCGGCTCTGCGTCCCGTACCGGTTCCCCGGACGTATTTGCCGCTTCATTCCCGGAGCCGTTTCCGCATCCGGCAAGGGACATCGTCATGGCTGCGGCAATTATGATTGCCAGTGTCTTCTTTTTCATAAGCATTTCCTCCTTTTTGAAAATGAATCTATTTATTTTTTTGCATCCTTAAGAACGGTTAAGAAATAACTTTTCCTATTGCTTGTCCTTTTCTCCGGTTATCCTTTTACTCCTCCTGCCGTTTTTCCTCCCACCAAAGTACCGGATGCCAGTGTATAGACGATAATAATGGGAATCCCCGCCAGTACCGCGGCAGCCATCAACTGGTTCCATGGCGGCATGTCCCCGAAAATCAGGCCGGAAATAACCACGGGAAACGTCTGCTCCTCAAGGGATGTCAGGTTGACCAATGCGTACAGGTATTCCCCCCAGCACATGGCAAACGTAAAAATCATGGTGGAAACAATTCCCGGCAGCGCCAGCGGAAAAACAATCCGGTACATGGTTTGGAGCTTCGTGCAGCCGTCCACCTCAGCCGCTTCCTCCAATTCCCGCGAAATATCCGCAATATGCGGTATCAGTATCCAGGAAATATACGGAAGCGTAAAGGTCGGGTAAATGACCGCCAGCCCCCATATGGTGTTGGTCAAATGCAACTTTGCCAGTAACATATAAAGCGGAATGTACAAAACGGAAGTAGGAAGCAGATACATAAACAGTACCGCTTTCGAAAACACTTTCCTTCCCCTGAATGCCAACCGTGCCAGCGTATAAGCCACCGGATAAGCAATCAATATGGAAAATACGGAAACCACAACCGCCACAATCAGACTGTTTTGCATACTGTGCATAAAATTGGTTTCTTTTAACAGATACCGGTATGCCTCTAGGGAAAACGTATGGGGATAAAGAGTTGGTGTCTTCGCATAAATTTCGTACTCCGTCTTAAATGAGGTATTAATCATCCAGTATACCGGAAACAGCGACACAAACAGACTGATAACAATGTATGTCCTCCCTATGGCCTCCGTCATCCTGATTTTGTTTCCCTGTTTTCTCCGTTTGTGCCCTTTTGCTTTTTTCCGCTCTTTTCCCTGCATATTTTCCCGTTTCCTCGTCATCATTTCCTACCGCCTCCTGTCCCTTGTGTTTTTTCCGAAAGCTCCGTCCCGCCAGCCGGTATTCCTTATTTTTCCTCCGGAAGCATTTTCCGTGTCAACAGCCCGATTAACAGCATCAGCACCGGCATTGCCAGCACCGCAACCGCAATCCCGCGTCCGAGCATCATGCTCCTCATTGCCGTTTTGTAACTGTATACATTCATGACTTCCGTAGCGCCGTTGGGTCCGCCTCCGGTCAACAGGTAGATTGTTTCAAATTCATTGATGGTCCAAATGGTACTCATGAGGGCAGACAGAACCGTAACATCCTTTACCTCCGGGAACGTAATGTAACGGAACTTCTGGAAAAGGCTGGCGCCGTCAATGTCCGCCGCTTCGTAATAATCCTTGGAAATGGTCTGCAGTTTCGCCAGTATGGATACCCCGAAAAAAGGAGTTCCGCGCCATACGTTTGCCACCACCACGGTAAACAATGCCAATCCCGCCGAACCGAACCATACCAAATCCCGGTCAATCAAATGCAGGGATTTTAATATATGGTTGGCAATTCCCCCACTTGGGCTGAAAATCCAGCGCCAGTTATACACCACCACGATATTAGGCAGGGTCCACGGAATCATCAGCAGCGCCCTCACCGCATTTCTTCCGCGGAACGACTGGTTTAACGCCAATGCCATGAACATGCCCAGGACACATTTCACCGCAATGGACAAAGCCGTGAATTTAACGGTATTGACAATCGAGCGCCGGTACTCCGGGTCGCCGATTAGTTTTTCATAATTTTTTAACCCGGTAAAGCGCGCATCCCCGCCAATCATCTTATTGGTAAAGCTCATACAGATTCCCCAAACCAGCGGAAATACCAAAACGGCGCCCAGGAAAACCATAAGCGGCAGATTTACCTTATACGCAAATTTTGTATTCTTTGCTTCCCTACTCCTCATTCCCTTTTCCTCCCTGCTCCGTATCCGGTTTTCATAATACGTTCCAATCGGTTACTTACCAATCAGCTCCAATGCCCCCGCATAAGTCTTGGTAATAAGCTGCGGTCTCGTAATGGCGGAACCAACCACCACGCAGAATGCCCCAAGGTCTATGACCCGTCTTGCCTTTTCCGGCGTATTGATATTCCCTTCCGCAATCACGGGATGCTCCACTCTCTCCAAAATGCTACGGAGTATCCGGAAATCGTCTTTGTCTATGCAGTCATCCCGGCTCTGCACCGTGTATCCCACCATGGTCGTCCCGATAAAATCAAATCCCAATTCATCCGCCCTCACCGCCTCCTCCACGGTGGAACAGTCTGCCATCAGCGGAACGGAAGGACAGACATCCCTGACCTGACGGTAAAAATCTTCCAATGACACTCCTTTCGGTCTCAAATCACCGGTCGCCTCCAATGCGATAATGTCCGGCCGGGCCTGGAGCAATTCCCCGATTTCATCCATGGTAGGCGTTATATGTACCTCACTGTCCGGGTAATTCCTCTTTACGATTCCTATCACCGGCAAATCCACCATGGTCTTAATCTCCGTAATGTCCGGCGCCGTATTCGCCCTGATTCCCGCCGCGCCTCCCACTTTTGCAGCCAGCGCCATACGCCCCATGATATAAGGGGAATGCAGCGGCTCGC
The DNA here is from genome assembly GCA_947653315.1 of uncultured Lachnospiraceae bacterium. Lineage (GTDB taxonomy): Bacteria > Bacillota > Clostridia > Lachnospirales > Lachnospiraceae > Kineothrix. Next base: position 650 of record CANTGP010000381.1, on the reverse strand, counting down.
CCGGCAACGCCTGACAGGATACAATTAATTTCCCCTTTAAACTTCCGATTCGTTCATTCATGTTTCCCCACCTCCTTGTAGGCACATACTAACATGTTTTAAAATTATTTTCAAATGTTTACTTTTATTTAGAAATTTATTTCACAGTTATTGTCATTATATACAATTATACTTTAATTCTTATCTATTTATTTATAAATAATTTATATATTATTGAAATTTAATTCTCACATTTTATTTAAATATGGAAATTTTTACAAGCACATTCGCACATTTGCCGGAAAGAAATTTAATGGAAATGCAATAGAATTATCAGGGTGATTATGGTACTTTATTATTAACAAACAGAAAATTATGAAAGGACGCCGGATAGATGAAAGCAGTTGAATTTGGAAAGGAAAATAAAGATGTAATTATTCTTCTTCATGGAGGCGGTCTTTCATGGTGGAATTACAGGGAAACAGCAGAACTGCTTAAAAACCGTTTCCATATTGTAATACCGATATTAGACGGTCATACCGGAAGTGATATATCTTTTACCTCAATTGAAAATAATGCAAAAGAAATTATTTCATACATTGATGCACAATTTAACGGTCATATATTGTTAGCAGGAGGTCTTTCGCTTGGCGGACAGGTGTTAGTGGAGA
>CANTGP010000380.1 GCA_947653315.1 uncultured Lachnospiraceae bacterium | reverse complement strand
ACATCCTTCACATTCTCGCTTCGCTCAATCCGCCCGTCTGGATAAACTCGCTTTGACACGCTCCCCGCACCGCAGGCAACTATGGTCTGGACTTCCTCCATCATTAATATATTATAAATCCCATACTTTCCTTCCCGCGCATATCCCACGTTCTCCAAATTTCCCGACATGTTTTTCTGCCGGTACAGGTAATACGGTTCCATTCCCATGGCTTCCGCCGCTTTTGCCGCGATATCCATGGTAGCATCCGTATTATGGAGGGTATGTATCCCATTCTTCCCAATCCATTGGCTCAAGGCGGAAGCGCGTTTAATGGCAAGGGAATGCACGGTCAGGCTGTCCGGTGCAAGTTTCCCTATTTCCTCCACCGTATGCCTTACGTCTTCTTCCGTTTCCTCCGGAAGACCGAGGATAATGTCCATATTAATGTTGTCAAATCCTTCTTCCCTGGCTGCCGCAAACGCCTCCTTCACCTGCTCCACCGTATGTTTCCTGCCAATCAGCCGAAGCGTTTCCTCTTTCATGGTCTGCGGGTTTACGGAAATGCGGGTAATACCGTATTTCTTTAATACACGCAGTTTCTCCGCCGTAATGCTGTCCGCCCTTCCCGCTTCCACGGTAAATTCCTGTACGCCCCCCATGTCAAAATACCTGCAGACGGTTTGAAGCAGTCTCTCCAGTCCGCACGGCTCCAGTGTGGTGGGCGTCCCGCCGCCGATATATATTGTATCCAGTATTTTTCCCCGGAACGTATCTGCGGTATAGGCAATTTCCTTTTCCAAGGCATCCAGATATTCACCGACCCGTTTCCGCCATGCCGCTATGGGATAAGAAGTAAACGAACAATACAGGCAGGTCGTCGGACAAAACGGGATTCCTATGTACAGACTGTACCCGTCCTTATAATGGAGCGTGGACAGCAGTTTCCTTTCCCTCCCGGCGATATCAAGACTCAGACGCGCCTTTGTACCGCTGGTGAAATATGTCTTTTTCATGTAATCTAAGATTTCTTCCTCCCCTTTTCCTTCCTCCAGCATCGTCATGGGAATCTTCGTCGGCCGGATACCCGTCAGTGTCCCCCAGGGCAGCTCTTTTCCCGAATATTCGGACAGCCCTTGATAAATCAACTGCTTTAACAGATTTTTTACCTCTGTGCGCGGAGTGCCTTCCGCATATTGCGTCTGTATGCAAAAACCCGTTTCCCGTACCTGTTCTGTCCCCTCCGCATGTCCTGCATCCTGCGTCCCAAACATTTCTTCCGGCTTCACCGTCCGCACACGCTCCAACTCCATCGTAATCCCGTTTTCCAAAAAACAGATGCGCAGCAAGATACCTTCCCCATCCATTTTGTCCTTTTCGCCCGTTCCGGACCTTCGAATCCTCCCCCCTGTCTGCACCGTCCCGTCTTCCGCACAGAACACTTTCACCTCATCTGCCGGAAAAAAAGCCTTTACCAAAGAATGTATATCATATTCAAACTGTGGTTTATTTATCCATACCGGAATCATGTTTTCCGCTCCTTCCTTTCCTGTTCCTAATCCGTACCGGTTATCATTTGTTCCGCAACCGGCAACCTGTTCCGGTTACTGCTCACTCCGTGACCAGTAACACACTTCACGATGCACACGCTGCAACCCTCGGGATTTTCGCACATACATGTGCGAAAACACCTCGAAGCCGGTATGAGTGTGAAAAGTAACCTATTCCGCTCCTTATAGTATAATCATCCCATCCCCCCCTGTCCAGCACAAAAACTTTATGCTATAATATCCGGAGGCATACGTAAAAAGCCGGGCAGGAATGAGGAAATTTATGGACAAGTATGAATACGAAGCCATAGGCAATATCCAAACTGCATTTACAGGACAAAAATTTAACGGCTTATGCACATATGGAGGCAAACAATGAGCACACTACAAAAAAACGAAAAAAATACCCGAATGACGGAAGGAACCATATGGAAACAGATCACGGCTTTTGCCCTGCCCATTTTCCTCGGCAACCTGTTCCAACAGTTATACAATACGGCCGACTCCCTGATTGTCGGCAATTTTCTCGGCAGCAATGCCCTTGCCGCCGTCAGTTCCTCCGGCAACCTGATTTTCCTCATGGTGGGCTTCTTCAACGGCATTGCCATGGGCGCCGGAGTAGTCATTGCAAGATATTACGGAGCGAAGGAATTTGACCGGGTACAAAAGTCCGTACATACCACGATTGCCTTCGGCATCGTGGCCGGAATCGTCCTGACCGCCGCGGGGACCCTTCTTACGTCCCGCATCTTGGTATGGATGGGTACCCCGGCGGACGTGCTGCCCGAATCCGCCACATATTTCCGCATCTATTTCATGGGTTCCCTTTCTTTTGTCATGTACAACATTTTCGTGGGCATCCTCCAGTCCGTGGGTGACAGCAGGCATCCGCTGGCCTACCTGATTTTCTCCTCCGTCGTCAATATCCTGTTAGACCTGCTCTTTGTGGGCGTCATGGGATTCGGCGTAGGCGCCGCCGCCCTGGCAACCATCCTTTCCCAGTTTCTCAGCGCCCTGCTGTGCCTGTACCGGCTGGTTTACAAAAGCCCGGAAGATTACCGGGTCATTTTGCGCTGCGTCCGTTTCGACCTGCCCATGCTAAAGCAGATTATCGCAAACGGCCTGCCTGCCGGATTCCAAAATTCCATCATCGCCTTTGCCAATGTCATCGTCCAGTCCAACATCAATAAATTCGGCAAAATGGCGGTGGCAGGCTGCGGCGCCTATTCCAAAATCGAAGGTTTCGGCTTCCTTCCCATCACCTGTTTTTCCATGGCGTTAACCACCTTCATCAGCCAAAACCTTGGCGCCAAACAGTACGGGCGGGCTAAAAAAGGGGCACGCTTCGGCATCCTCTGCTCCATCCTTACGGCGGAACTGGTCGGTATTTTCCTCTACTTCACCATCCCCGTACTCGTCCGCGCCTTCAACCGGACGCCGGAAGTCATTGCCTACGGCACGGCACAGGCAAGAACCGTCACGCTCTTTTATTTCCTGCTCGCCTTCTCCCACTGCATCGCCGGTATCCTGAGAGGTGCGGGAAAGGCTACCGTCCCCATGCTTACCATGCTCTGCTCCTGGTGCATCATCCGCGTCACCTACATTACCGTCATTGTGCGCCTGATTCCCGACATCCGCATGATTTTTTGGGCGTACCCGCTGACATGGTCCATAAGTTCCGTCGTTTTCCTTGTCTATTTCCTAAAAGCGGACTGGGTGCACGGATTTGAAAACTGAACTAGAGCGTGTTTGAAAATTGCTTTCTGCAAGATGTTGTCCCAATTTATGTCATATTTCCGCCCAAATTTAAGAGGCGTAGTGGGCTACGTTGATTAAATTTGGGCGGAAATATGGCGGAAAGTGGGGCGGCAGATTGCGGGAATGAATTTTCAAACACGCTCTAGTA
>CANTGP010000379.1 GCA_947653315.1 uncultured Lachnospiraceae bacterium | reverse complement strand
AGCCTGTGAAAACTTACGCCATTCTGCTTAGAAACCTCCAGCCGAAATAAGTGCACGGAAAACCGGGACAGGCAGTTGCACTGCGGCCGGCCACTAAAAAAAATCATCCACGGGTGTCCGCGTTTATCCAACTTTAGGCATAACATTTCCGGTCAGTATTATTTAGAAATGCAGTCTTCTTTGCACGGCATCCCGCAGGCGGCGTTTGGAGAGGATCGTAACGAGGGCGGCGACGATGATGCCGCAGGCGGTCAGGACGACGGCGGACCATGACAGACGCAGCGGCGTACCGGTAAAGCGGTGGACGAACAGCTCGATGCCCATGCAGAGTACGGCGGCTTCCGCAAAGATATAAAGCGCCGTGGAAATGATGGATACCGGAAGCCTGCGGACGAGGAAGGTGAAAATTTCCACCAGCACCGTAACCAGGGCGACGATGGGGACGGCAAGCTGCCAAAACCAGCGCGGGGACGGGGTCAGGTACGTAATCATGTACAGGTAAACCCCGATGGCGATGCCGTCCAGCAAAAGGGACAGGTATATGGGCAGCCTGGTACAGATGACTGCCGGAAGCGTGAATACGAATAGGAGGATGCAGATTCCTATGATGAGCAGGGACCAAAGGTTTCCGGTGAAAACGAGTAAATTTAACAGTCCGCAGCTTAGGGCGGTGGCGGAGAGGACAATGGTAATGAGGATACCGAGGTCTTTGCGTTTCACGACTTCCACCTGTCCTTTCTGCTGCGGATAGGGGAAGTCTGGCTGGGCTTTTTTCAGTTCTGCCGGATTTATGACGGGTGTATGGCAGAGCGGACAGGATTTTAAGGCTGCATCCAGTTCCACGCCGCAGTTTACGCAGTATGACATATGATTACCTCCTGGTCTGTTGGTTTTTCCGGGAACGCCGGATTACGGTTTTTGGCGGTTGCTTTCGATTTTTACGTGAATCCCGTCCTGTACCAGTTTGCGGAAGAAATAACGTTCCACATCGGATTCCTTGATGCTGCTGGCAAAGTTGATGGTCAGCGTATCGCCGAAACTGGAGACGGCGCAGTTGGTACGGGAGGAAAAGGGCTGTCCCATGTAAATGTCAAAGCGCCGGATGTGGGGTTTCATGTCTTCCGGTACTTTCAGCGCCCCCATATTGGTCAGTCCGGCGGAGGAATTGCGGTCCTGTACTTTGGTATAGAAGAACCGCACGGTAAAATCCTTGATGAAAAGCGGAACGATACGGATGACGGGGTTGCGCTGGGTGGCGGCATTGGTGGTGATGTCGCCGCGCAGGAATTTTTCGTTGATGTAATAGCGCATGTAATTATGCACATGGACGACGATTTCATCAAAAGTGTATTCTCCCAGCCTCGGATCGATGGACGGGTAAATCATGGTGATGAAGTTGCGCAGCGTTTTGGAAGGGAAAAAACGCCGCAGGTTTACGGGCATGGCGATTTTTAACGGACGCTTCTTCCGGTGCCATTCGTTGTCCTGCTTTTGCATCAGGGCGTATAAAAGTACGGAATTCAGGTATTCCGTAACCGTGGCATTGTATTTGGCTGCCACTGCCATCACTTCTTTGACGGACATGATGCCGTCGATGATGTTGAGCGTATAGAAAGGTTCTTTTGTGCCGCGGACACGGTATGCTTTTTCGCCGGGACGGGGCGGACGCACCTGTGCGTTGGCATAACGCATGTAAGCGTCTTCCAGTTCTTCGGGGTCCGGTTCCGCATCCACGTCCAAAACGAAGCCGCCGTTTGAAACGGTATGCCCCAAAAGCCGCAGGTAGACGGCGGTGATGGTCTGCAGTACGCACATGCCCCCGGTGCCGTCGCCGAGGCTGTGGTGCGCTTCAAAAGCAATCCGGCATTCATGGTAATAGATGCGGATCAGGTAGCGGTTGTTTGCCTTAAAGGGCATGGGCATACAGGGATTGCTGATGTCCGGCTGCACGAAGGGTCCGGGGCGGTTGTTCGGCTCTAAGTACCGCCAAAACAGTCCCTTGCGGATTGCCACTTTATAGGTGGGGAAACGTTTTAAGGCGGTGTCCACCGCACGCTGCAGGATATCCGGCCGGACCGGCTCCTTTAATACCACGGACAGGCGGTATACGGAGGAGAAATCACGGCGCTGGAGCGTAGGGTATACGATGGCGGACAGGTCCAGTTTGTACCATGTTTTGCGTTCGGTGCGTTTGGGTGTGGGCATTGATTCCTCTTTCTTTAGGCTTCTTTCGGGTACGGTGATGTGCAGCCTAAAATAATTTTTTTCCTCTTATTCCTTTATATCATGCCATATCCCCGTATAAATTGGTTTTGTAAGACCGGGCGCCGGTTTAGCACCGCAAATGATAGGAGGACGACATGAAAAATGAACTTTAGATAGGGGTATTATAACCCCATCCGGCGAAATCAGCAAGGATAAGATAAAACTTGCAGCCGGGGAAGCCATACAGGATATTATCGCAAACACGGTAAAAATCCTTAATGTCAAACAATAAGCGGTCGATATATAAAACGATACAGATATGGAAATGGTGAAATACCAACGGGAATGATAAACTTTTTGAGCCGGTGGGTAATGAAGTAAGGCAGCAGCAAATCGGGATTTTTTTGGAGCAGAGATTATGTGCGATAGGAATAAGTTGGCGGTTATAGCAAGAGAAGAAGCAGAAAAACCGTATAACGGAAAATTGGATAATTGTGCGCCCAATATACAGGATATCGTTGCCCTATTCCCCAAATGGTCCGTGGATGAGGCGAATGGGCTTTGGTGTGCGGCATTTGTATATTATTGCGTGATATTAGCCGGATACAAAATCCCTGTTCGCCCAAAAGAATCTTCTTGTTCTCTTGCGGGCTGTGTAGCCTGGGAGGAGTGGGCGCAAGCGGATAACCGCATTGAATACCATCTTGGGAATGACAGAGCTTTTCATCCTGCGGCTGGGGAAATTGTTCTTTTTGATAGGGTATTCAACGATACGGATCACGACCATATCGGAATCGTACTTGAAAATTACAGTGACCATATTATAACCGCAGAGGGGAATGTTGAAAATAAATCCCGTATTCTGGAACGCAAAAAGAACAGCCATATTCGCGCATATATTCGTATCCCTGATAATTTTTCGTATTGAATTGGTAAAGCGATAAACGGCCAAGTAGCCGCACTTGTGCGGATATTTGGCGACTGCCACGAGGGTCAATACCCACACATCGCAGATGTGTTGCGCTTTGCAGCGAGGTTGTTGACTTTAGTCATATGGTAAAAAGAAGGCATATGCTGCAAGAAAACCGAGAGAATTTTACGGAAAATTCAGTTTTTAAAATACATTGTCTGATGTATAATAAAAGCAGTGGAAGAAGGTGATATTTTTTGAATACAACAGAGCAGACACATCAACAGGATTTAGAACGTCTGAAATCACTCCGATATATGGACG
>CANTGP010000378.1 GCA_947653315.1 uncultured Lachnospiraceae bacterium | reverse complement strand
CGATAAATTCCTTTAAGGCTTGCGGGTCCGGGTTCCCTTCGTCAAAAAATTCCTAGGGCGTCACGCCCAGATATTCACAGATGTAAAGGAAGGACTGCATGGAGGGAAAGGACTTTTTAAATTCCCCTGACGCGTCCCCCTTTTCCCCTCACCCGCCCTGAAAATACCTTGCCAATATCTCCTTCATATAATAATACCTTCTCGCATAAGAGTTCTCCACCCGTATCAGTTCAAACCCATGTTCCCTGCAAATCTCCTGCTTCTTCCTGTCCCTTTCCTGTACATACCCATCCTCCCGGTGTTCCCTCCCGTCCAGTTCCACCGCCAGTATGGGTGAACGTCCGCCCGGAATTTTTTCATACACCACGAAATCAAACCGCCCCGTATCAAACAACTCCTTATAGCGTTCATCCCCGTCAAATGCCTCGTCAATGCCGACCTCCCTCGACACACTGCATTTTCCCTGCGTATTCAGCACGTTATCCAGCGCATGGTTTAACGTGGTTAAAAAAGCGGCTTCCAATTCCGTACTGTACGGTTTAATACCAAGCGCACGGGATGCGCTTCCCCTGGGAGTCACCTCCGACGTACCGTTTGTCTGCACATACTGTACCAACTCGTACAAATCGTCCTGTCCCTCTTTTTTATGCAGCCGCTCCAATTCCTTCCTGCTGGACAGGACAATCAACTGCTCCCTGGCACGGGAAGTCGCCACGTTAATCAGTTCCTTATTGTTTTTCAGCCATTCATAAGTCGCACTGCCCGTCTGTTCCGTCAGGGCAAGGGAAAAAAGCACCACATCCTTTTCATCCCCCTGAAAGGCATGGACCGTCCCGCAGGTTACGTTTTCAATCCCGTTTTGTTTCAGCAGCCCGTTAATATATTCCCTTTGGTTGGCAAAAGGGGTAATGACGCCGATATTCTTATCCCCGTTTTGCTTCGCATACGCAACGATTTCCTCCGCCTCCCTCGGCGCGGTGTTTTTCTGGCAGGCAATATTCTCCGCAATATCCTTAAATACCAGCGGATTCTTTTCTTCGCTGGCGCTGTCAATCACCAGTTTATTGTTGTAATATTTCCGGTTATTGAAATCAATAATCTGCTCATTGCACCGGTAATGGTGGCTCAAAAGGATTTCCACGCTGACCGCATCGCAGGCGAGGAACGTCTTGTAAATGGAATTTGCAATGTAATCATATTCTTCCGTCACCCCGTAAATCCTGCGCAGTTTGGCGTTGTCTATGGCGTTTAGCAGGATAACCGGACTTAGCTGCTGCGGGTCTCCCACCAACATCAGGCTCTTACCCCTGATAATCGGTACCAGGGACACCGCAATATTCCCCTGGCTTGCTTCATCCATCACCACCATGTCAAAATACGTCCCCGGCTCCCCGATTTTATGGGCGGATATGGATGTGGTGGCGATGATGGGGAAAATACGCTGGAATTTTTTCAGGTTTTCCTCTTTTTTTAGATAAGCGTTAAACTGTTTTACCTTTTCCTTCTCGTCCTCACAATATACGATTTCCAGCAAATCCCCGTTTTTCGGTTCCTTCAGCCTTTGGATATATTTTGCCGACGTATAATACAAATATTTACGGAATTCCTCCTCATCCTCCAGCACCAGCCGCAGGGCTTCCTCCCCCGTCACTTCCCCAATTTCCAAAAGTCTTTTTTCCACCTCCGCAAGCTGGATTCCCTGCAACTGTGTCTGAAACGTCAGGTGGCGGTTTTCCTCCATCAGTTTTTCAATCGCTTCCTTTTTTTCCAAAAGCTCCAAACGTTCCTCATGCCGCATCAGAAGTTCCGTCAGCTTACCGGTACGGAGGACTTTATCGTCCTTGTTCCGCTCCAGCGTACTGTCATAAATCCTGACATCCTTCACCTTCTCGTACAATTCCCGGATATCATCCAATGCTTCCGCCACACGGTCGTCGCTCCCCAAGCGGATAACCGGAAACGGAATGACCCATTCCCCAAGATAAGGAATGTTCTGCAGTCTGCCGCACACCCCGTCGATGGGATGGTTGTTATAGGATGCAAACAGCACGGTCTTTTCATTAAAAAAAGCCGTCACGATGGTATTGACAATCGTATTGGTCTTTCCCGTTCCGGGCGGTCCCTGAATGTAGGCCAACGGATACTTCATCGCATTATGGATGGCAAGAAGCTGGTCCAAATTAATCCTGCCGTTCAGCAGGGCAATGGGATAATTCTTCCTCCGGTCCGCCTGTTTGAGCATGTCCCCGAAAAAAGCCCGTATCGGATAAGTAACCGCATCAGCCGCATACATTTTATGGATGGCTTCATACTCCTTATGCAAATCCAGCAGCACGTCCCTGCCGATGGCAATCAGGTAAGGCATATCATCCACCCCTTGTATCTGCGGGTTGGAACATGTAATCCTGTCCTTAATCAGCTCCGCGTTTGCCCCGAAATCCTCCAACAGAGCGTAATCCTCCGCATCCAAAAAACGGCGTATGCTTTGCTTCACCCCGTTTATGGTAAACTCGGTACAGACCGTAATCTCCTCGTCCTGCCTGAGCGTGCGCCGCATCACATCCAGCCGCACTTTCCGGTAAGCCAGCACATAAAGCCCCTGCTTCATGTTCACGCTCATCACGTTTAATGCCAACTGTTTGATTTTCCGGTTCCTGTTCCCGCGCTTTACCCCCATTTGGAACTCGCCCACGATTTCCCGGAACTGCTCCCCATCCAAACGGTATGCTCCGCCCCAATCCCCGTCCAAATGCCGGATTAATGCATATTCCGTCTGATACGGCGTGGCATCCAAACGGTTGCAGTCCTCCAAATAATCCAGTACTTTCAGGTTCGCCACATTTCCGAACAACTCCTGGTATTTGAAAGGATTCTGCCGGATATCCTCAAGAAGCCGTTCCTCCGTATGGAAATAAGAACCGTCTATCACCGAAGCCGACAGAACGGAATCGATATTCACCCACAGCGTTTTCGTCACGTACTTTGCCAAATGCAGCCCTTCCACGCGCATAAAGCGGCTCCGCGGATTCATACTGATAATTCCCATCCAATACTTCGTCACTTCCCCCTGCTCGTTTTTGTATTCCACACTCAGCCATTTTCCTTCGTGAACCGCCCGGAATATGCTGCGGCAAATATCGTTCATGACCTTTCTCCCCCTGTATCATCCGTAAAATCAAGTGAACAAAGCATATTTTTGATGCTCCATCCAATGATCTTTTGATAAGACTGCAAAATCAAATAATTGAATAGTTCCGTTTTTGTCTTCCGTATACCCCCAGGAAAATCCTGTCAGAAAAACCAATTGGTGATCATTCATTCCGGACGGTAAATCAACCAAATAAGTATAGGCGCGCCAATCAAGTTTATCACTATTACCCAAATTCTTACAGATAGCACAAAGAAAAACCTTGAAATGCGTGTAGATGCAGAATGTGGGG
>CANTGP010000377.1 GCA_947653315.1 uncultured Lachnospiraceae bacterium | reverse complement strand
ACTGTTTAATGCTGTTATATACTGTTTATCAAGGAGGCGCCCTTTATGGAAATTATTATTAACAATTCATCGATGGAACCGATTTACGAACAAATCACCGGGCAGATTAAATCGCTGATTGTCAGCGGCGGGTTAAAAGAAGAAACGCTTCTTCCGTCCGTCCGTTCGCTGGCGGGGGATTTGAAAATCAGTGCATTGACGGTGAAAAAGGCATATGACTGTTTGGAACGGGACGGGTTTATTGTTACCGTGCACGGCAAGGGCAGTTTTGTGGCGTGCAATAACCGGAACCTTTTACTGGAGGAACAGCGCCGGATGGTGGAGGAGAAGCTGGAAACGGCAATCCGCGCGGGACGGGGCTGCGGGATGCAGGACGGGGAAATAAGAGAGCTGTTTGACTTAATGATGGAGGAATGAGAAATGCTTTTAAAATTGGAAAATGTGGAGAAAACATACCGGGATTTTACCCTCCGGTGTTCCATGGAAGTGGCTGAGGGAAGCATCACCGGACTGATCGGCGCTAACGGCGCGGGAAAGAGCACTACGTTCAAGGCATTGCTGGGATTAATCCGCACGGATGGCGGAAACATGGAAATACTTGGGAAAAGGCAGGGGGATTTTACCGCAAAGGACAGGGAGGATATCGGTGTGGTATTGGCGGAAAGCACGTTCTGCGGGACGCTTACCGTAAAAGATGCGGCGGCGGTAATGGAAAATATGTACCGGAAGTTTAACCGGAAGGCATTTTTGGATAAATGTGACGGGTTCGGCCTTCCTTTGGAGAAGCAGATTAAGGATTTTTCCACCGGAATGAAGGCGAAATTCAAGCTGCTCTGCGCCATGGGGCATGAGGCCAGACTGCTGGTTTTGGATGAACCGACGGTGGGGCTGGATAACGTGGTGCGCAGCGAGATGCTGGATGAAATGCGCCGGTACATGGAAACGGACGGCAGGGCAATTCTGATCAGTTCCCACATTTCTTCGGATTTGGAAGGACTGTGTGATGATTTGTATTTTATAAAGAACGGGGAAATCCTGTTCCATGAGGATACGGACGTGATTCTTTCGGATTATGCGGTGTTGAAGGTCAGCCGTCAGCAGTATGGGGATTTGGATAAGCGGTATGTCAGTTACCGTAAGGAGGAGCCGTTCGGCTATAAGCTGTTGACGAAGGAGAAACAGTTTTACCTGGATAATTATCCTTCGCTTGCGGTGGAAAAAGGGAATATTGACGATGTTATGCTGATGATGGTAAAAGGTGAAAAAGTGGAGGGGTTGAAATGAAAGGATTGTTGGTTAAGGACCTGAAAATAATTATGCAGAATAAAACGATGCTGGCAGTTTTGGTAATCATTGAAGCGGTGTTTTTTGTGATGCAGGAAGCGGACGGCATGGGGTTTGTCATAGCATACATGATGATGGGGTGCGGTATGATGGCGCTCAGTACGGTTACGATGGATGAGCATGATAAAAGCATGGGGTTTCTTATGACAATGCCCGTGAGCAGGAGGGATTATGCATTGGAAAAGTATGTGCTGACTTTTTTGTGTATGCTGGCAGGCGGCCTTGCGGCGTTTCTTCCTTACGGTCTGCTGCTGTCTGGGGAGGCGGGAAGGATGTTTACGGCAGTCATGGGCATTGTGCCGGTTATGGTGGTGATTCAAATGGTAGCGCTCCCGGCGCAGATGAAGTTCGGGGGCGAAAAAGGACGGATTGTCCTGGCGTGTATCTTTGCGGCGGTGATGCTGGTCATGATCGCTGTGGAGAAAATCGGGAAGCAGTACGGCGGGCAGCCATGGCTGCGGGATTTGGTAAAGGAGGTATCGGATGGCATCCGCAAAACGGGTACGGCAGGAGCCGTTGGGATAGCTGCGGCAGTGTGTGCCGTCTGTATTTGGATTTCTTATTTGGCCAGCAGGAGAATTATGGAGAAAAAGGAGTTTTAGCGTCATAGTTCACTTTTTTTTAATAACAATATAAGATTTCCCTTCTTTCAAATTTGGCGGAAAAGTGGTAAAATAAAAGTACAATCCTGGGACGGGGACTGTCTGGGGAAAAATGGGGCGGCGGTACCGGAAAGGATGGGAAAACGAAAAACGAAAAACGGTATTTGGGAGAGAGGGATTCAAAATGGGAAAGGTATGTGTTTTTTTCGGAACGGGTTATGAGGAAATTGAGGCGCTGACGGTGGTGGATTTGCTGCGTCGGGAGGACATTCCCGTGGACATGGTGTCCGTTATGGGGGAAGAAACCGTGGTAAGTTCCCACGGGATAGGTGTGAAAATGGATTGTCTGCTGGAAGACGTGGATTTCGGGGACGTGGATATGATAGTCCTGCCGGGCGGGATGCCGGGAACGGTAAACCTGGAAGCCTGTGGGCCGCTGATGGAGCAGGTGGATGCTTTTTACCGGGCAGGGAAGAATATTGCCGCTATTTGTGCGGCACCCAGCATTTTAGGCCACAGGGGAATGCTAAAGGGGAAAAAGGCATGTTCCTACCCTTCGTTTGAAGATCATTTGGAAGGCGCCGAGGTAACGCAGAACCCGGTGGAGGTTTCGGATCATATCATAACGGGCAGGGGGATGGGATGTGCCGTCGATTTCGGACTTGCCATTGTAGGGAAGCTGCGTGGGAAGGAGCAGGCTGCAGTGCTGGCGGGGAATGTGATATATAAACATTACGAGCGATAAGGAGTGCCTATGAATATTTTGTTTTTTTTAACACCGAAAAGCGAAGTGGCTTATATTTACGACGACGACACGCTGCGGCAGGCATTGGAGAAAATGGAGTTTCACAGGTATATGGCGGTTCCGATCATAGACCATGAGGACGGGACTTATGTGGGTACCCTGACGGAAGGGGATTTGCTGTGGGATGTGAAGGAGCGGCATGATTTGAACCTGAGGGATGCGGAAGATGTCCCGATTATGTCCGTAAAGCGGAAAAGGGACAATGAACCGGTGGCGGCGGATGCCGACATAGAGGATCTGATCAGTAAGGTTATGAACCAGAATTTCGTACCGGTCATTGACGATAACGAGTGTTTTATCGGGATAATTACGAGGAAAGACGTTATCCAGTATCTTTCCCGTAAGTGTGGCGTGGAAGTGGAGGATGAACTGCTGCTGCTTGCGGAGTGAGCGGCAGGACGGCAGCGAAGAAGGGGAAGGAAAATGTGGAATAAAAAAGTGGAATAGGAAAATGGAATGACGTATATTTTTCTGCGGAGCCAAAACGTACCGGCTCCGCAGTTTTTATGCACAGCCCCGTGCAGAGGAATATGCCGCTAAAGCGACGCACGGGGCGCGCGGCGAGTAGGGGGAATATGGCTTTTGGCAGCGTCCCGGGAATAAATAGCAGAACAACCGCGTAAAAATTATTAAGCGGTTTTCCGGTATATGGGTAAATGATTTCTGAAAATATTAAGCATAATAAAAATATTA
>CANTGP010000376.1 GCA_947653315.1 uncultured Lachnospiraceae bacterium | reverse complement strand
ACGCCTTTGGTTTCCCGGAAAAGTACGGTGACATCTTTTTCACTGCTTGCAAAAGCCGCCCCGATATGACGGCACTGTTCCGGCAGGGATTCTGTCCCGTCATACGGCGAGCCGTAATTATTGTCAAAGAAGACCTGGGCTTCTTCAAAAATGGAAAAATCACGGAAATAGCGTTCGTTTTTTACCACTGCTTCGCAAAGATTGGGGAGCAGGGAAGAACGGATACAGCTTAAGTCCGGCGCGGGCGGTGTGGCAAGTTTCAGAACGCCTTCCGTACTTTGCAGTATGGCGTTTACAAAAGTGTCATTCATCCAAGGATAGGTGTAGACTTCCTGCATTCCGCAGCGGATGGCAAGATATTCTTTGACCGTCCGGATCAGGTCTTCCTCTTTTTGGTTAATGGCGCCGGTGAAGGCAGTGGTAAATTCCGTTGCCTCGAAACGGTCATAACCGTACATTCTGGCAACTTCCTCCATGACATCGTCTTTTATGGAAATATCGCCGGTAGAACGCCATGTGGGAGCGGCGACATGCAGAATGCCGCCGTCAATGTTTACATCAAATCCCAGCGATTCCAGCTTTTGGCAAATAATACCGTCGGACAGTTTTTTCCCGAGACGCTTTGCCAGCCATGCTAGGTTTACATCGATTTGTGCCCGGTCCGGTTTCTTTGCATATTGGTCGCAATAGCCTGTTATTTCCAATTCCGGATATAATTCTTTGAAATACTGCATGGAAAGAGCCAAAGCCTGGTCACACCGTTCCGGGTCGATGGCTTTTTCATATCTGGAAGACGCTTCGGTACGGTTATCGTAGCGCAGTGCCGTTCTTCGGATTCCCGTGGATTCAAAGTTTGCCACCTCCAAAATAACACGTTTCGTATCGGGCAGAATGGAATCCTTGGCTCCGCCCATGATGCCGGCAAGGGCAACCGGCCCTTCGGAATCCGCAATCACCAAATCGTCTTCACATAGTTCCACCTCTTTGTCATTTAACAGACGGAGCGTTTCCCCCGCGGCGGCATGTCTGACAATGATAGACTCCGTGATATTGTCCGCATCAAAAGCGTGGGTCGGGTTTCCCGTGGCAAGCATGACATAGTTTGTGATATCCACCAATGCATTGATGGGGCGCATTCCCACTTTCCAAATTCTGTTCCGCATCCGGTAGGGGGAAGGCTTTACTTCCACACCGGACATTTCCACGCCGATGTATCTGGCGCACCGGTCCGCGGCAGCAATTTCCACTTTGAAATCCGATGCCGCATCGGTTTCATACGGTCTTATTTCTGCCAACGGCAGATCGTACAGAGCCGCTATTTCGCGGGCAATGCCGTAATGCCCCCAAAGATCCGGACGGTTTGTCATGGATTTATTGTCAATTTCCAAAAGAACATCATTGATGTCCAGGGCATCTGCCAGGGATGTTCCCGCAGGCACGTCAAACGCGGACAAATCCAGGATTTCCGCTTCCTGCGAGGCAGGGAACAAATCGCCCAGACCGATTTCGTTCGAAGCGCAGATCATGCCGAAAGATTCGATGCCGCGGAGTTTGGAATTTTTTATCACCACGGGTTCTCCTTCCCCGTGCCAGCGGACGATGGCTCCGGGACAGGAGACGGCCACGCGCATTCCTTCCCGCAGATTGGTTCCGCCGCAGACAATATCCCTGATTTCGCCGCCGCCGATGTCCGTTTTGCATACTTTCAGTTTATCCGCATTGGGATGGGGTTCGATGCCTTTAATTACGGCAACGGTCATGTGGTCGAAACGGCGGGCGAGGTATTCTACATTTTCCACTTCTACCGTAGACATCGTCAAGTCATATGCCAGTTTGTTTAAATCCATATTTTCCGGAACGGGGACATAATCCCGGATCCACGATAATGATAATTTCATATTACCCTCATTTCCTTTCAAATTTTTTATCCGGTATCGTTTGTTACCGGAACTGCTGCAGGAATCTTAAATCGGCGCCGTGAAACAGCCGGATATCGTCTACGCCGTAACGCATCATGACCAGCCGGTCCAAACCGATATTGACATAAAATCCGGTATACTCATCCGGGTCAAGCCCGGCCGCCCGGAGCACATTGGGATGCGGCGAGCCGCCCGGCATGACTTCAATCCAGCCCACGTGCTTGCATACGCTGCATCCTTTGCCGCCGCAGACCTGGCATTCCATGTCAATTTCAAATCCCGGCTCCACAAAGGGGAAGAAACCGGAGCGCATCCTGACAGGCACATCCGTGCCGAATACCTTGCTCAGGATACTCTTGATCATAACCTTACCCGATGTAAAGGTAATGTCTTTGTCAACAATCAGCGCTTCGTATTGGAAAAATGCCCGCTCATGATGTGCGTCCGTCGTTTCGTTCCGGTAAACACGTCCCGGATATACAAAGCGGTAAGGGGGCTTATGGGTCTGCATGTAGCGGATGCTGCCGCCGGTCAGGTGGGGGCGCAGGCAGAGTTTTTCGTTTGTGCTGCCGCTGTCATGCCCCTCCAGCCAGTAGGTATCCATACTTTCCCGCGCCGGATGGTTCTGCGGGAAGTTCAGTTTATCAAAGGCATACATTTCGCTGGTAATTTCGTCCTCCGAAAAAATCTCGAATCCCATGGAACGGAACGTATCGTTTAAGTCGTAGCACATTTGCGTAATCGGATGAAGGCCGCCCCGTTTGGGCGGGATGCCCGGAACGGAACAGTCAAAATCCGGGGAGATTTCAGAGGATTTTAGTTTCAGTTCCATCCTTTTTGCATCGATAAAGTCTTTCACCTGGTTTTTCGCCTGGTTTAACAGTGCCCCCGCTTCGGGGCGGAGTGCGGGATTCACGTTCGGAAGCTCTTTCATCAAGAGGCTTAATGCCCCCTGCTTGCCGATATAATCATTTTTTACGCTTTGCAGTTCGCCTTCACTGGCTGCTTCGGAAATTTTGGTTTTGACCTCGGAAATAATTCCGGTTATTCTTTCTTTCATGGCAATGCTCCTTTTTTGGTTTGTGGAAGTCAACAATTTCGCGGCATCTTCCTCTGCACGGGGCTGTGTGAAATCGAGTAGGGGAAAGTTTTTCTCCCCTGCTCGCCGCGCGCCCCGTGCGCCGCTTTAGCGGCATCTTCCTTTGCACGGGGCTGTGCATAAAAAAACACCGTCTCCTGTCATTG
This sequence comes from uncultured Lachnospiraceae bacterium, assembly GCA_947653315.1. GTDB lineage: Bacteria > Bacillota > Clostridia > Lachnospirales > Lachnospiraceae > Kineothrix. The sequence continues at coordinate 304 of CANTGP010000376.1, read as the reverse complement.
GACAAGGGACGATGTGAATCGCGGTACCACCCTGTTTCAGGGCATATATGCCCTGCACTCATTTTTGTGTAAGGGAATCTGCTACACGGACATTTGACTTAGCGCATTTTGGATACTGCTTTTCGTCAAAAGGCTCCCATACTGAAACTTCCAAAAGGGACGCATGGAATGCTTGCAGCCGGTGACACTCCATCTCTGTTTTACGAAGCCTTTTGTACTCACATATGTTCATAGCCTGATTAGTGATTTATTTTAATATGGATTTTGTCTTCTGTCAAGCACATTTCCGTTTCATATTACTCAT
>CANTGP010000375.1 GCA_947653315.1 uncultured Lachnospiraceae bacterium | reverse complement strand
GTCCCGTTGCCGGATAACGTACCTGCCTGTTCCGCTTCCGATACCGATTCCAATTTCGTTTCCGATTCCAATTCATAACCCGCCAGTACATGTATCCGTCTTTCTTCCGTTTCGACGGCTTTTGCAAAATCCGCTTCCACCGTACACTCCTTCACGGGGCGCGCCGTACAGGACAGCCGGAAACCTTCCCTTAGCCGGTCCGGCAAGACCATCCGGCGGTCCGAAGCCGTTGGCAGCGGCGCATAACCGCAAAATTTCACCATACATCTTCCGCATGTCCCCATACCGCCGCAAAGGGACGGCAGCGCCATGCCTTCCGCCCTCATGGTCTCCAATAAAGTCTTCCCCGTATCGTGCCGGATTACGCGGGGGATTTTCCCTTCCCCGCACAGAATCGTTATCTTAATCTGCTCAGGCAAATTGGTTCTTCTCCTCGTCATAACGGTAATCAATGGCTTCCAGCTTTTTCCTGATATCCGCACCGTCTATGTCCATATCCTCGCACATTGCCTCAAAACTGTCATAATAATCGCGCAGCTTCAGGTTTACAAAACTAAGAAGCATTACCGGGTCCCTTGGTATCATCTGCCGTCTCCTCCTCACATTTTTCCAATATTTTAGGGCGCGTCGGAAACCAGCTCCCTGTTTTCCAACACGCCCCATGGTTTTTTCCATTTCCAGTTTAATGCCTCATACGGGTTTTTGTCAAGATTCTTTGCGTTTTGCCGCCAGTTCCCCGCTTTCCAGTACGATTTCTATCACATCCTTTGCACCTACCCCATCCGCAAGGATTAACTTCGCCGACAGGGTTTCCACATATTTCTGGATATAACGCTTTAGCGGGCGCGCCCCGTATACCGGATCGTAGGCATGGTCCACGATAAACGCCCCTGCCTCCGGGGAAAGCTCAATGGTAAGCTCCCTGTCCGCCAGCCTCCGGTTTAAATCCGCCACAATCAGGTGGATGATGCCGCCGATATTTTCCTTTGTCAGCGGCTTAAACAGGATGGTTTCGTCCAAACGGTTCAAAAATTCCGGGCGGAAATGGCTGCGCAGTTCCTCCATCACTTGTTTTTCCGCTTCCGGGCGGATGCTTCCGTCCGCTTCGATGCCTTCCAGCAGGTATCCGGCGCCGATATTCGAAGTCATGATTAATATCGTATTCTTAAAATCCACCGTCCGCCCCTGGGAATCCGTAATCCGCCCGTCGTCCAATACCTGCAGCAGTACGTTAAACACATCGGGATGGGCTTTTTCTATTTCATCGAACAGTACCACGGAATATGGCTTCCGGCGCACCGCTTCCGTCAATTGGCCGCCTTCCTCATAGCCCACATATCCGGGAGGCGCCCCGATTAAACGGGATACGGAATACTTCTCCATATACTCGCTCATGTCGATACGCACCATATTGTTTTCATCGTCGAACAGGGATGCCGCCAGCGCTTTTGCAAGCTCCGTCTTACCCACCCCGGTAGGGCCGAGGAACAGGAAGGAGCCGATGGGTTTCGTGGGGTCTTTGATGCCCGCCTTGGAACGGATGATAGCTTCCGTCACCTTGGTCACGCCTTCATCCTGTCCGATTACCCGTTTATGGAGTTCCTCATCCAAATGCAGCGTTTTATTCCGTTCGCTTTCCGTCAGTTTCGCCACCGGAATCCCCGTCCACCGGGAAATAATCCGGGCGATTTCCTCATCGCTGACGCTCTCATGGACCAAAGACAGGTTTTCACTCCTCGTCTTCTCCTCCTCGATTTCCAACTGCTTTTTTAATGCCGGCAGTTTTCCGTAACTAAGTTCCGCCGCCTTCTCCAAATCACCTTCCCTTTGGGCAATCTGGATTTCGCCGTTAATGGCGTCTATCTGCTCCCTTAATTTGGACAGCTTATCCACGGATGCTTTCTCATTATCCCACTGTGCCTTGCGGTTGTTAAAATCTTCTTTTAATTCCGCCAATTCTTTCTGCAGCGCCTCCAACCGTTCCATGCTCAGCCGGTCGTCTTCTTTCTTTAACGCAGCCACTTCGATTTCCATCTGCATAATCTTGCGCTGCAGTTCATCCAGTTCCGTGGGCATGGAATCCAGCTCCGTCTTAATTAACGCGCAGGCTTCATCCACGAGGTCTATCGCCTTATCCGGCAGGAAACGGTCGGAAATATAGCGGTTGGACAGTGTCGCCGCGCTGACCAGCGCATTATCCATGATTTTTACGCCATGGTATACCTCATACCGTTCCTTCAATCCCCTTAAAATGGAAATGGTATCCTCCACCGTCGGTTCCTCCACCAAAACCGGCTGGAACCTCCGCTCCAAGGCGGCATCTTTTTCAATATACTGGCGGTATTCGTCCAGGGTGGTGGCGCCGATGCAGTGCAGTTCCCCCCTTGCCAGCATGGGTTTTAACATATTTCCCGCATCCAGCGCGCCGTCGGTCTTGCCTGCGCCCACGATGGTATGGAGTTCGTCAATAAACAGGATAATCTGTCCGTCGCTGTTCTTCACGTCTTCCAGCACCGCTTTCAGCCGCTCCTCAAATTCGCCGCGGTATTTTGCCCCCGCCACCAGCGCGCCCATATCCAGCGCGAATATCTTCTTATCCTTCAACCCCTGCGGGACATCCCCGCGCACGATACGCTGCGCAAGCCCTTCCACTACCGCCGTCTTGCCTACGCCGGGTTCCCCGATGAGCACCGGATTGTTTTTTGTTTTCCTTGACAGGATACGGATGACGTTGCGGATTTCACCGTCCCTGCCGATGACGGGATCCAGTTTTTGGTTTCTCGCCTTCTCTACCAACTCCTGCCCGTATTTCTCCAAAGTATCGTAGGTCGCTTCGGGATTGTCCGATGTCACCCGCTGGTTTCCCCGGACCGTGGAAAGCACTTGCAGAAAACGCTCCCTCGTAATGCCGTATTCCCGGAAAATTTCCTTTAGCTCCCGGTTGGGGTATTTCATCATGGACAGGAAAAGATGTTCCACGGATACATACTCATCCCCCAACTGTTTCGCTTCGTCTTCCGCGCTGACAAGGACTTTGTTCAAGTCCTTCCCCATATAAACCTGCCCGCCCTGCACCTTTACCCTCTTTTGCAGCGCTTGTTCCGCCCGGTTTAAAAAATGCTCTTTGTTAATCTCCATTTTCTCGATTAATTTTAAAATCAGGCTGTCCTCTATGGTCAGAAGGCTGTATAGCAAGTGCTCCTGTTCAATTTCCTGATTGCCGTACTCGTATGCCAGCTTCTCGCACTTCTCCACCGCCTGCATGGATTTTTGCGTGAATTTTGAAATGTTCATGGTGCCGCCTCCTTTTTGGTTGGTTCGCTTTTTTCTTGTTCCATGATGAATATAACACCGGTTGTTAGCACTGTCAAGAGGTGAGTGCTAATTAATTTATTAAAATTTTGCAAACCCAGTGTTTATGCGGGTTTGCGGGTTTCAAAATTTCTGTTTTTCAAATATAACAGGTGTTT
>CANTGP010000374.1 GCA_947653315.1 uncultured Lachnospiraceae bacterium | reverse complement strand
CGCGCCGGGCACCCGCCAGCTCCGCTGGCATCCTTCCTTGGGGTGCCCGTGTGCAATTGAGTAGGGAAGGAATCTTCCCTACTCGCCGCGCGCCCCGTGTGCCGCTTTAGCGGACGGGGCTGTGCATAAAAAGGACGGCTTTTCAGCCGTCAAATTTTTTAGAAAATGTGTATCCCGCCGAATCGCTCCGGCGGGATAATGAGGGGAGTATAAATAATTAATATAAGGGTCTGTAAAGGGAAACGATGAAGGGGTATTTCCCTTTACATGTTTTATTATAGCACGATTTGGAAAAAAAGCAATACCAAAAATAGTACCATGGTACCGTCCGTTTTTTGTGCAAAATGAATAAAAAACCGGTACCATGGTACTATTTTTCTTTTGTGTTCTCGTTTTTTGCGGAGACGAAAAAAGAATTCCAAAAAGAAAAAAATTATTGAATAGATTTCCGGTTTGGGTGACATACTACCTGTGTAACAAAAATTTATCAGGAGGAATGAAACATGTCTAAAAACGATTATAACCAGAACAACGAAAACAAAAATCAGGATAACAAGTTCAACAACAGCAACAACGAAAAGCAGAACCAGAAAAACAGCAACAACAGCAACAACTGCTCCAACAACAGCCAGAAGAACAACAACTTCTAAGCTGGGGCCGAAAAAAGGGATGCCGGAGGGCATCCCTTTTTTATGCACACGGGCACCCCAAGGAAGATGCCAGCGAAGCTGGCGGGTGCCCGTTCAGTCTGAACCGTTACGCGGTGGCATGGAGGTATGGATTTTATGGTTGAAATGTGTGGGAAATACAGGTATACTGTTAGGGTGTATGGAAAATGTGTCCGGCAGTGGGAGCGGATTAGGATATGCGCCATGGCGGACGGGATGGTTTCCGCGGGCGAAAGGAGTCGGAGGAAAAATGAAAAAATACGAGTTGGTTGCGCCCTGTCATTTTGGGCTGGAAGCAGTGTTAAAAAGGGAAATCATCGATTTGGGTTATGATGTCAGTCAGGTGGAGGACGGAAGGGTGACTTTCCTTGGCGACGAGGAGGCGGTTTGCCGTGCAAACGTGTTTTTGCGGACGGCAGAACGGATTTTAATAAAGATAGGAAGTTTCCATGCCGAAACTTTTGAGGAATTGTTCCAGGGGACGAAAAGCCTTCCCTGGGAGGAGTACATACCGAAGGACGGGAAATTTTGGGTGGCGAAGGCCGGAAGCGTGAAAAGTAAACTGTTCAGCCCTTCGGATATCCAGTCCGTCATGAAAAAGGCAATGGTAGAGCGCCTAAAGGATGCTTACGGAATCCATTGGTTTGAAGAAGACGGGGAGGATTTCCCCATAAGGGTATTCCTGATGAAAGACGAAGTGACGGTGGGATTGGACACCACGGGGGATTCCCTGCATAAGAGGGGATACCGGAAGCTGGCGGCGAAAGCGCCGATTGCGGAAAATCTTGCGGCGGCGCTGATTATGCTGACACCTTGGCGGGGGGACCGTATTTTGGTGGATCCTTTCTGCGGAAGCGGCACATTCCCCATCGAGGCGGCTTTGATGGCGGCGAATATTGCGCCGGGCATGAACCGTTTTTTTACCGCAAAGAACTGGCCCCATATCGTGGAAGGAAATCTTTGGCGGGATACGGTGGATGAGGCGAAAGAGATGGTGGATTTGGATGTGGAGACGGACATACAGGGATTTGACATCGATGGGGACATTGTGGCGGCAGCCAGGGAAAACGCAAGGCTCGCTGGGGTGGAAAAACTGATTCATTTCCAAAAGAGGGGAGTGGAGGAATTAAGCCATGCCAAAAAGTACGGTTTCATTATTACGAACCCGCCTTACGGGGAACGTATGGAAGGAAAGGAACAGCTTCCGGCCTTGTACCGTACCATAGGGGAGCGTTACCGGCAGTTGGACGCATGGTCGCTGTATGTCATTACCGCCTATGAAAACGCCGAACGGGATATCGGTAGGAAAGCCGATAAAAACCGGAAAGTTTATAACGGCATGATAAAGACATATTTTTACCAGTTCTTGGGTCCGAAGCCTCCGGCAAGAAAGAAAAACGGGTAAGGGGCGGAATGCGGCGAAGGCGGTATGCCGTGCCGGTTATCGGAATCGGTGAAAGTTGGGGATAGACGGCAGAAAAAGAAAACGGGATGATAAATATGGAAAACAGGAAAAAAATTGTATTCGCAACGGGAAATGAAGGAAAAATGCGAGAAATCCGTGAAATCCTCGGGGACATGGATGTGGAAATCCTTTCCATGAAGGAGATGGGGATTGACGTTCCCGTGGAAGAAAACGGGACGACGTTTGCGGAAAATGCACTGATTAAGGCAAAGGCGGTGGCGGAGGTTTGCGGGGAAATCGTATTGGCGGACGATTCCGGTTTGGAAATTGATTATTTGAATAAGGAACCGGGGATTTATTCGGCGCGGTATATGGGGGAGGATACCCCGTATTACGTGAAAAATGCAAATTTGGTGGAACGCTTGGCCGGTGTGCCGGAGGAGGAGCGCACCGCGCGTTTTGTCTGTGCGATTGCGGCGGTATTTCCGGACGGGGAAGTAAAAGTATCCCACGGGACCGTGGAAGGAAGGATCGGTTACGGGGAAATGGGATTGAACGGTTTCGGTTATGACCCGATTTTTTATGTGCCGGAGCTGGGAAAGACGACGGCACAACTGAGCGGCAATGAAAAGAACCGGATCAGCCACAGGGGCAGGGCGCTGCGTGAAATGAAAAAAGAACTGAGGAAAAAGATTGCAGGTGGGGACGGGAATGAAGATACTGATCGTAAGTGACACGCACCGCCAAAACCATAATTACCTGAAAGTGTTGGAGCGGGTAGGACCGGTTGACATGGTGGTGCATTGCGGGGATGTGGAAGGAAGTGAATATGTCATCTGCGAGGCGGCAGGCTGTCCGGTGGAAATGGTTGCCGGAAACAATGATTTTTTTTCGTCCCTTCCGAGGGAAAAGGAGTTTATGGCAGGCAGGTACCGCGTATGGTTGACGCATGGGCATAATTATTACGTGTCCATGGGAAATGAAACGCTGAAAAAAGAGGCGGTGGCAAGGGGGATGGATATCGTTATGTACGGACATACCCATAGACCGGTGGTGGATATCGAGGACAGCGTGATTGCGGTCAATCCGGGAAGCCTGACTTATCCGAGACAGGAGGGAAAACGTCCCTCATATGTGGTGATGGAGACGGACCGGGCGGGGGATGCGCACTTTACCATTTGTTACCTTTGAAGGGGAAGGCAGGGTGAAGGCGTATGCATGGCATGAAGCTGAAAAAATGCGTGCGGAGTATAAAAATGGAAAAATAATTGTTAAAAACAGGTTGACAGATGGCAAAACGTATAATATAATAAGTCTTGCGCTGTGACAAAGTGAGGAAACATCGCGGGGTGTGGCTCAGCTTGGCTAGAGCGCCTGGTTTGGGACCAGGAGGTCGCA
>CANTGP010000373.1 GCA_947653315.1 uncultured Lachnospiraceae bacterium | reverse complement strand
CGGCTGATTTTGATGATTACATGAAATTGTTGGCTGTCAAAAGAAAACCGAACCGGAAATAATCATTCCGGTTTGGCTATAACTCCATCCAGCCTTTACCGCTTGTGGGGAAATATACGATTACCGGGGAGGAAATTCATTTGAAAAAATGGTACGATAATGCGGATAAGATTGACAAAAAAGTTTTTTAGTGATACTATTATACCGACAGTCAGTCTGTTTGGTGTGAATCTAATCATTACAGATTTAATAAAGGAGGGAATCGAACAGGAGATACGTCAGACAGGTTATCCGGAAGAAGCTGTGGAAATGACATTTTTGTTTGCTGAAACGATATTGGATGTGGATGGAATCGAAGAAGAAAATTTGGGGATATTATTGTCCCTTAATTATTTAACCCAATAACGACAGACAGTCGGTCTAAATATGTGGTTTCTGCGGTGCTCAAACGGGAGGAGTACCGTGTGCAGGATGCGGAGAATTTCATCGGACCGGATGTGATGAAGGTAAACTTATTGTAAGTACAGGCAAAACTTTACAAGTGCCTGTAAAGAGGAGGTATGCAGGATGAAAACAAATTATCTGAAGAAATACATCATTAGTTCTTATATTTTGGTTTGGACGCTTATTATTTTTGTGGCTGGCACGGCAAGTCTGGTTTTTCATGCGCCGCCCGTTATTATGTGGATTGTCCGCAATTTGATTGCATGGTCGCCAACGTATCTGCTTTTGATTGGCTGGAAACATTTCAGGCCGGATGAAACGAGAACGGTTTTTGTGAAACGGTGTTTTTCGTGTAAAGTAAAACTGCTTCCGCTGCTGTGTTCCTTTGCGCTTACGTTTGGAATCAGTACTCTGTCATTGTTCCTCTTTTCTGTTATCATGGGAAATCCAATGCTGTCCTACATTAATTTTGGGACGACGGCATTGCCCCTTAGTGTGTTTCTTTCTTTTACTTCGGGACCGACAGGAGAAGAATTAGGGTGGCGGGGATTTATGAGGGAGGAATTTAACAGGAGATATGGGTTCTTAAAATCCTCTGTCTGTCAAGGTTTGGTGTGGTGTTTCTGGCATACCCTGTTGTGGGCGGTGGATTCGGATTTTACGGACTGGAGGGCAGTTCCTTATATTGTTTCCAATATTGTTGTCATTACCTGTATGACCGTTTTGATGAACATTTTCCTGGAACGGTACCATAATCTGATTTATTCGGTACTGTTACATTTTGGATTTAATCTTCTCTATGTATTTTTGGAGGCAGATATCGGATTCTTTGTGATTTTGACCGTTCTTTATTTGATAATTACACCGATTGCCGTGCTGGTGAGAAACCGATTGATTCGGCGGATGCTGCCGGCGGAATCCTGACGCTGCCCTTATCCGATCACACGGCAATGCAGATTACGGTGGACAGCGGGAATGTGCGGACGGCAGACGTTCATTGCGATACGGTTGGGGCTATGGTATAATTTTGGCATAGCCGGGGTGACGGTAAATGGGAATGTCAGAGCGTGTTATTTTGTAAGCGCGGAAGTACGGAAGATTAGGGGAAGGAGACGGATTGGATGAGGGAACGCAAGGAGATTATCGACTTTGGTTTAACTTTCCCGGATGTTTATGTGGATACGCCGTTTCATGATGATAACTGGGTGCTTTTACGGTACCGTAAGAATAAAAAGGCGTTTGCATGGACATATGAAAGGAACGGTTATATTTGGGTAAACGTGAAGGTGGATTCGGAGTGGCGTGATTTTTGGAGAAGGACTTATCCTTCCGTACTGCCGGGATACCATCAAAATAAGGAGCATTGGAATTCCATTATATTGGACGGCACCGTACCGGACAGGGAAATACGGCGGATGATTGCGGAAAGTTATGACCTGATTGCCGGAAAGTAACGGTATGGCGCGGTTACTTTCCGGCAAGAGGGCAACATGGAAAGGTACTTTAAGCAAAGCAATCATTTTCTTGCCCTTAAGACAAAAACCGTAGGCAGCATCAATGCCTTTCTGCCAAAATCGTGGTCCGCCGCCAGTGCCTTTTCCCGGTCCGTTTCTTCGGCGAGCTTTTCGATTACGAAGCCGCTGTCGGCTAAAGCGTTAATATACGTACCCAGCATACGGTTGGACAGCATGATTTCCTTGCTGCCCATACCGGCGCGGTACCACTCCTCGTTAAAATAGGAATTGCTGAAAATCAGTCTGCCGTTCTCCACGGACACGCATTTGTGTATCGGGTGTGACCAGCCAAAAACAAAGATTCCGCCTTTTTTTAAATACGAATAAACATGCCGGAAGGTTTTGGTTAATTGGGTTGTCCAGCCAATCCCGTAAACGGAATAAACGACGTCAAAATAATCGGTTGGGAGCCCGCATTCGTTTTCCATGGGGGAACAGACCAGCCTTGCATGGATGTTCTGTGCTTCCAGGAAATTCCTTGTGCGGTCTATTTGGCTTTCGGATATATCCAGTCCCCATAAATCAACGGCACCCATGTCCGCGGCGTATTTTAGGGAGCGGCCGTTTCCGCAGCCGATTTCAAGCACTTTTTTGCCGGATAAATTGCCGAGTAAATGCAGTCGGTCTTCGGAAGGGAAGAACCCGCCCCAGCTTGGCAAAGCGGTTGCGCCTAAAAATTCGCTGCCGATGGTACTCCAAAATTCCGTATTTGTTTTGTGGGTTTCGCAGACATCCATTTCGATGTTATCCACATAACCTAAAACGTTGCCGCCTACGATATTCTTTTTCATTTTTTCCGCTTCTTGAATTAGTGCCATCATGTTTTCCTCCGCTTTCTTTTTGTAGTCGGTATCGTTTAGCTTTTCACCCGAAAACAATTCGTTAAGACTGATGTTGAGGATGCTGCAGATTGGCTGCATATGGGACAGCTCCGGCATTCCGTTGCCGCATTCCCATTTGCTTACTGTTTTGTCGCTGACGCCAAGGATGTCCGCCAGCCCGCGCTGGGTTAAATTCTGTTCTTTCCTCATTTTGGCAATAAATCTGCCTGTTTTCTTTTGGTTCATGCCAACGCCACCCCTTTCTTTGGAAAAGTATAGGACAAGTTGATGCAAATTCACACCCACGAATCGTAGAGTTGCCGGAAAAGTATTTTCGTCAGTTTACCATATTTCCGGTGTTTTATGCTATAATTTGTTTAATTCGGGGGTGGAAAGGCGAATAAGGGAACAATGGAAAAACGGGGGGCAGTTATGGGTGTGCGGAAAGAATACCACAGGCAGGGCGTCGGAACGGAACTTTTTTTGGCGGCAAAAAGAAGCGATCGGTTTTAAAGAATTGGAAGTCTTTCCTGATTTGTGGGGAAAAGAGAATCCCTGTCAGATTTATATCATGCATTTTTAAAAACTCCGCCCTGTCTATCCTCCCATCGGCAGGATAAACAGGGCGGAGCTCCCATTATAAACACATTACTCCATCTCGTTCGCCTTTGCTTCCTCGTGATACTCCTTTTCCGT
>CANTGP010000372.1 GCA_947653315.1 uncultured Lachnospiraceae bacterium | reverse complement strand
CCGGGACAGGCAGTTGCGCTGCTGCCGGTCACTAAAAAAACCCACGCACAGGCGTCCGCCCCCAACATAACATTCAGGCTGAACTGCTACCACAAACATAACAAAATTTGCATTTTCCCTTGACAGCGATTACAATAGAGCCATAAATGTTTCAAGCCAAACAGCCATCATAAACCAGGAAAGGAATCCAAACCATGAACCAGCCACCGCCTCCCGGCAGCTTCCGCCCCCATGACCCAACCGGATATTTCGCCGCTCCGCCGCGTCTTGCCGCAGGGCTTACACCGGAAGCGTTTTTCGGACATCCCTATACGCAAAACGAAAGCACCCGCACCCGATTAATATCCGTCCTTTCCGCCGGGCATATACAGGCGAAATTTCCTTATCACTTTTCCTTAACCCCACTCGGATGCCATATGGCGCTTTACACGGAAAGCGGATGCGGGAAATTGTATACGGGAGATATGCCCCACGCATTGGAAGCCCGTTCCCTGCTGGTTTTTCCGTGCGCGGAACCTATCCGGATTGAGATTGCCGTCTCCCCGTGGAATTATTATGTTTTCTTTTTGGACGGCGCCCCATTGGACTTTTACTGCGGATGCCTGCCCGCCGACAGATTCCCGCTTTTCCCCCTTCCGGAATATTCGCCGGTCATCAGGGACATATATAAACTGGCGGAAAATGATACCGGCGGGACAATCCGGAACAAACTGGCGGACCACCGTCTCCTTACCGACCTTTTCACCGAACTGTTGCTGGAACATATGGAAGGAGAGACTCCGGGGAAAAAGATACCGGCCTACCTGTCGGAAATGAAGGCGCTTTTTGATTTGGATTACCGGCAGGATTATACGCTGGACATGCTGGAGGAACGCTTCGCCGTCAGCAAATACCGGCTGTGCAGGGAATTTGGCAGTTTCTTCGGCCAGTCCCCCCTGCAATACCTGAACGGGAGACGGGTGGATGCCGCCAAGGAACTGCTGCTCTCCTCCGATTACCGGATTCACGAAATCGGCAGCCAGGTAGGCGTGGAAAATACAAACCACTTTATCTACCTGTTTAAAAAATATACCGGAATGACCCCCCTGGCATTCCGGCGGAAACAATAAATACACACAAACATGACAGATAGGACAAATAAGAAAAACGGTATGCGCGGGCAGACCCGGCGGGTACCGCAGGCATTGAGGAAACGCAAACACAGGAAAGGAAACACACCCCTATGAAATTACAGTATTTGACACAGGAACTAATCCAAAACCATTATTATCTCTCCATCTTCCTGCGCCTTGCCATGGCAATGTTTATGGGCGCCGCCATCGGTTACGAACGGGCAGTGAAAAAGAGTACCGCCGGACTGCGCACATTTTCCATCGTCTGTACCGCGTCCGCCTTCACGATGATGATTAACGAATACCTTATCGAGCTGTACGGCAGCGGGGATGCGGCAAGGCTTGCCGCCCAAGTCATCAGCGGTATCGGTTTCCTCGGCATGGGAAGCATCATCCTCACTTCCCGCAACCAGGTACGCGGGCTTACCACCGCCGCCACACTGTGGGCAACCGCAATTCTGGGCATTGCCATCGGCGCGGGAATGCTGCTGCCAAGCCTGATTGCATTCATCATCATGCTGTTTACCACCACGGTCCTGTATTATATCAGCAAACACCTGGAACGGTATAACCGCTATATCACCATTTACCTGGAAGTGGACCGGACGGCGGGAATGCAGCAGATTCTTGACGCGCTGGCGGAACGGGGTTACGAAGTCATGCAGCTCCAAAAACATAAGAGTACGCCGGAAGGGGACCTGACCCTCCAGTTTGACCTGAACCTGAAAGGAAAATACCTGCATTCCGATATTATTTACCATTTGGGAGAAATGGAAAGCATTCATTATATTGAGGAAGTGAAGAAAAAATAAGAAAACCCCTGCCGGAGCATGTTCCCGACACGCTCCGGCAGGGGTTTTCCCTCACGGCAAAAACCTACCTCGCCTTTACACTCTGCTTGAATACCATATGCCCTTCCACCGTGGAATTTTTCTGTTTCAACTGCTCGCCGGAAATCTTCTTCATGATATTGTTGACCGCCATCCTAGCCATTTCTTTTATGTCAACCTCATACGTCGTGATTTCCACATCGCACAGCCCCGGATAAATGTAATTATCAAAACCGACCACGGAAATATCCTCCGGTATCCGGTAACCCATTTCTTCCAGTTTCTTGATGACCTGCCCTGCCGCAAAATCACAGTTGCATGCAAAAGCGGTAGGCATCTGCTCCGGCAGTTTCAGCGTAAACCCGGCATCCGACCGCCCCGTCACCCTGTCCCTGTCGTCGATAATCCAGTCTTCCCTTGGATACATTCCGTGTTCCAGCAATGCCTTCGCATATCCGAAATAACGGTCCGTAATGCTTTCCGTCGCAAGCAGGTTCCCCACGTAAGCGATTTCCGTATGCCCCATCTCAAACAGGTAACTGGTCATTTTGTACATCCCGAAATAATTGTCCGTAATGACCGAATCACATTCATGTTTCTTGGAGTAAAAATCCAAATATACCTCCGGCATCTCCGTGTCGTGCAGCATTTCCAGATAATCATCACCCAGCATACCCACGATAATCATACCGTCCACTTTGTTTTCCCGGACAAGCGTGGGTACCACAAGGTTCTTTTCATTTTCCGCCGTCAGCACTTCCAAAGTGGCAATGCACCCTTTGGACAGCGCCTTCTGCGCCACTTCCTGATACATATTCCAGTAAAAAGACTCATATTTGTCCAAATACCGGTCTCCCACCAGCACGCCGATACCGTATCCCGTACTTTTCCCTTCCGTCCTCTGCGACGAAGGCAGCCGGTATCCCATTTCATCCGCCAGCTTCTTGATTTTTTCACGCATTTCCTCGCTGACACCCTTTTGTCCCGATAATGCCTTGGATACAGTTACCACGCTGACATTCATTATTTCGGCGATATCCGCCAGCTTTACCGCTTTTGCCACTCTGATCCCTCTCTTTTCCCTCTGTTTTCCCTTTCATGCCGCACAGCCTGCGGCACTCCGGTCCGTCCTTCCCAAGGCGTCTTCCCCTCCGCAATTTCCTATTCGTCCGCCATGGTTACATAAACCAACTGTCCCCCGAAATCCTTCTTGGGATTTTCAATCTGTATGCCCGCTTTCATCAGCGTATCCCCACGGTATACCCCGTCCATGCCTTCCACCCGGTAACATGCCTTCGCATCCAGCCCTTTCAGGTAAATGCGCCTGCTGTGGAAGTTGGGGCGGTTTAACACCTGCACGTAAGTCACAAGCGCTTCTTTTTTGTCCTTGCTAACGACTTCATAGCAGTCATACCAATGGTTTTCACCGTAAGACGCCAGCCTGTAATAATCCCCTTCCCTTACCAAATCGTTGTACTTATGGTACATGGCAACCTGTTCCGGAATCATCGCCCTGTCTTTTTCCGGAATCTTCGTTACGTC
>CANTGP010000371.1 GCA_947653315.1 uncultured Lachnospiraceae bacterium | reverse complement strand
TGCTTAGAAACTCCCAGCCGGAAAAAGTGCACGGAAAACCGGGACATGCCATCCCGCTGCCGCCGTCCCGCAAAACAATCCCTCCCTTGCGTCCGCCTCCCAACACAACATTTCAGGCTGTACTGATATGTAACTTTTTTAAACCCACGCCTGCTTATATTGACTTTTTGCATAAAATGAGCTATCATTACTTCAGCAACGCAAAGCGTTAAAGTGTGAAAAACAGAAAATACATACAAATGGAGATTCAAAACAATGCCAATCACAAATTTATTGGAAGAAAACTGCAAAAAATTCGGCGAAGATATCTGCCTTGTGGAAATCAACCCCGAAGTAAAGGAAGTCCGCCGCGTCACATGGAAAGAGTACGAGCTGATGGAGCCAAGCCCCCTCTCCCACTACCGGCGGGAAATTACATGGAATGTCTTTAACGAAAAATCCAACCGTTTCGCCAACCTCCTTCTTTCCAGGGGGATTCGGAAAGGCGACAAAGTGGCAATCCTGTTAATGAACTGTCTGGAATGGCTTCCCATCTATTTCGGCATCTTAAAAACAGGCGCTTTGGCGGTTCCCCTAAATTTCCGCTATGCCTCCGACGAAATCGAATACTGCGTCAATCTGGCGGAAGTCAACATCCTGGTATTCGGACCGGAATTTATCGGACGCGTGGAAGAAATCGCGGATTCCGTCAGCCGCAACCGGCTCCTTTTTTATGTGGGGGAAAACTGCCCTTCCTTTGCGGAGGACTACAATTCCCTCTCCGCCAACTGCTCCAGCCAGTCGCCGTCGGTTGCCCTGACCGATGCGGACGACGCCGCCATTTATTTTTCCTCCGGCACCACGGGCTTCCCGAAAGCCATTTTACATAACCATGAAAGCCTGATGCACTCGGCGGTGGTGGAACAGAAACACCATGGGCAGACCAAGGACGATGTCTTCCTCTGCATCCCGCCCCTTTATCATACCGGCGCTAAGATGCACTGGTTCGGTTCCCTCATCTCCGGCGGCAAAGCCGTCCTGCTGAAAGGGACCAAACCGGAATACATCCTGGATGCCGTTTCCAAGGAAAAATGCAGTATCGTATGGCTGCTCGTCCCTTGGGCGCAGGATATTTTAGAGGCTTTGGACGGCGGAAAAATCCGTTTGGAAGACTACGCCCTTTCCCAATGGCGCCTGATGCATATCGGTGCACAGCCCGTTCCGCCCAGCCTGATTAAACACTGGAAAACCTATTTCCCCGGCCATGCCTACGATACCAACTACGGCTTAAGCGAATCCATCGGTCCCGGCTGCGTACACCTTGGCGTGGAAAATATCCACAAAGTGGGCGCCATCGGCAAAGCCGGATACGGCTGGGAAACCAAAATCGTGGACGAACAGAAAAATACGGTGGCAAAAGGCGAAGTGGGCGAACTTGCCGTCAGGGGACCGGGTGTCATGACCTGCTACTATAACGACGAAGCCGCCACAAAGGAAGTCCTTTCCGAAGACGGCTGGCTCTACACCGGGGACATGGCACAGGAAGACGGGGACGGTTTTCTTTTCCTCGTGGACCGCAAAAAGGACGTCATTATCAGCGGCGGCGAGAATATCTATCCCGTCCAAATCGAAGACTTCCTGCGCAACCACAATGCCATCCATGATGTGGCGGTCATCGGCCTGCCCGACAAACGGCTGGGCGAAATCACGGCGGCAGTCATTGAGTTAAAACCGGATATGGCATGTACCGAGGAGGAAATCAACCAGTTCTGCCATAAACTGCCCCGTTACAAACGTCCGCACAAAATTATCTTTGCCGACATTCCAAGGAATCCCACCGGCAAAATCGAAAAACCGAAGCTCCGGGAACGCTACTGCGGCATGAGCCTGGTTGCCGCACAAAACCGGGGATAAAAAAGGTCGGATATACATAAAAAATTGTGCGGGAATACCGCAAAGAAATGAGGGAAACCATGATATTAAAACTTACCATGTTAATCATCTTTTTTGCAGTCATGGTGGCAATCGGCTTCTACTGCCGCAAACATGCCACCGACGTCAACAGTTTTGTACTTGGAGGGCGCAGCGTGGGGCCATGGCTTACCGCCTTTGCTTACGGCACCTCCTACTTTTCCGCCGTCATTTTCGTCGGCTATGCGGGACAGTTCGGCTGGAAATACGGCATTGCTTCCACATGGATCGGCATCGGCAATGCCCTGATCGGCTCCATGCTGGCATGGGTCATCCTCGGCCGCCGTACCCGGATTATGACCCAGCACTTAAACAGCGCCACCATGCCGGAATTTTTCGGCAGGCGGTTCCACAGCAACGGGCTGAAAATCGGCGCTTCGGTCATTGTATTTATTTTCCTGATTCCCTATACCGCTTCCCTTTACAACGGGCTTTCCCGCCTGTTCGGGATGGCGTTTGATATCGATTACACCGTCTGCATCGTCATTATGGCGGTACTGACCGGCGTTTATGTGATTGCGGGCGGTTACATGGCAACCGCCATCAACGACTTTTTACAGGGAATCGTTATGCTGTTCGGGATTGTAACGGTGATTGCCGCCGTATTAAACAGCAACGGCGGTTTTTTGGAAGCCTTAAACCGGCTTGCCGCGGTTTCCGACGAAACCGTATCCACGCAGCCCGGCGTCTTCGCCTCCTTCTTCGGCCCCGATCCCGCCAACCTGCTCGGCGTCGTTATCCTTACCTCGCTGGGTACCTGGGGACTTCCGCAGATGGTGCAGAAATTCTATGCCATCAAAAGCGAGAAAGCCATTAAGAAAGGAACCATCATTTCCACCCTGTTCGCCATCGTGGTTTCCGGCGGCTGTTATTTCCTCGGCGGTTTCGGACGCCTTTACTCCGGCAGCGTGGATATCGCTTCCCAGGGGTATGACGCGGTCATCCCCGCCATGATCTCCAACCTTTCGCCGGCTTTAATCGGTTTGGTGGTCATACTGGTACTGTCGGCTTCCATGTCCACCCTGTCCTCTTTGGTCATGGCATCCAGCTCCACGCTGACCATTGACTTTTTAAAGGATAATATCGTCAAAAACATGAGCGAAAAGAAACAGCTCCTTACCATCCGCGTCCTGATCGTGGTATTCATTGCCATTTCCGCAGTGATTGCCATTGTACAGTACAAAGGGAACATCACATTCATCGCACAGCTCATGGGCGTATCCTGGGGCGCGCTGGCAGGGGCTTTCCTCGCCCCCTTCCTCTACGGACTTTACTGGAAGAAAACAACGGCGTTCTCCGCATGGGTCAGCTTCCTCTTTGGCGCGGGTTTCATGGTTTGCAATATGCTGTTCCGCAGCCACTTCCCCGCCATGCTGCAGTCGCCCATTAACGCAGGCGCTTTCGCCATGCTTGCAGGGTTACTGATTGTTCCGGCGGTCAGCCTGTTTACGCCCAAGCTGGAAAGCTCCTTTGTGGATGCGGCATTCTCCTGTTATGAAAGGAAAACGGAAGTTGTCGTTAAAAGGGATTTGGGAGACTAA
>CANTGP010000370.1 GCA_947653315.1 uncultured Lachnospiraceae bacterium | reverse complement strand
CACAAGAATCATTTTATAATCGTTGACAAACGGCTTCATCTTATTTGGGATATTAAGCATGTCATGCAGGGAAGTAGCCCCGTCCCATGCTTTTTCCCCATAATAAACAACAACAGTGATGACGGGGGTGAATCGGTCGGTTTTCTTCATCCTTGACAGATATTCATCCTCATCCAGTCCGTTTGGGGATTGATATTTCCCCGCATTGCCGTCATACTGCTTCTTGTACGTGCCATAATCATAACCCATGACACGCATGGGCATGGCATAGTGTATATGTTCCTGCGATTCCAGTCCGAGTATTGTCAGTTCCACTCCATATGCCAAGGATTTTTTGGATATTTTTATGCCGTCCCTGGATGCCCTGATACTTTCTACATATTCCCGATGCTCCAGTATGAAGGATTCTTCCGTGTCCACGTCTTCCAGCTCATCAGGGGAGATGACCTGCTCACCGCCAAACAGGACAGCGTTGAACAAGTCTGCAAATTGCCCATTGTCATTCCAGTAATTTTTCAGTACCGTATCCGGTTTTAAATGCTGTGTTTTCTTTGCCATAGTGCGGCTTCCTCTCTTTTGTTGTATTAAGTATACTATGGAAACGGGAACCGTTCAAGTTCAACGTAACAATTCAGCCTGATGTGTTATGTCCGGAAGCGGGCGCGGGATTCTACTCTTTCCTAAAGCCTTGCCGTTTTACCCCAATGGGAGTATAATACCTTTGTCAAAAAGCACCGCAGGAATTTACAGGAAAAGGAGCATACATATGTCAGGTTCAACTTTCAATACCTCTTTTAAAATAACCACATGGGGGGAATCCCACGGCAAAGCCCTTGGCGTGGTCATCGACGGTTGCCCCGCCGGACTTCCCCTTACCGTGGAAGATATCCAGGCATACCTGGACCGCCGCAAACCCGGCCAAAACAAGTTATCCACCCCCCGCAAAGAAGACGATGCCGTGGAAATCCTTTCCGGCATTTTTGAGGGACGTACCACCGGCACACCCATTTCCCTGTTGGTACGCAATACGTCCCAGCGTTCCGGTGATTACAGCGAAATCGCTTCCTACTACCGCCCCGGACATGCGGATTACACCTTCGACCAAAAATACGGTTTCCGCGATTACCGGGGAGGCGGGCGTTCTTCCGGACGGGAAACCATCGGCAGGGTCGCCGCCGGAGCGGTTGCCGCAAAGCTGTTAAAAGAGATGGGCATCGAAATCCTTACCTACACCAAAGCCATCGGTCCCGTGACGGCGGACATGGACGCTTTCCAAAAGGAAGCCATTTCCTCCACCCCTACCTGTATGCCCGATTATGAAGCCAGCCGGAAAGCGGAGGAATATTTGGCGGCCTGCATGGAAAACCGGGACTCCGCAGGCGGCGTCATCGAATGCCGTATCAACGGTGTTCCTGCCGGTCTCGGCGAACCCGTTTTTGAAAAGCTGGATGCCAACCTCGCCAAAGCCGTCATGTCCATCGGCGCAGTCAAGGCATTTGAAATCGGGGACGGCTGTTTGGTAAGCACGGCAAACGGTTCTTCCAACAACGATTGCTTTACCGCATCGGCAGACGGAACCGTCACGAAAAAAACAAACCATGCAGGCGGCATCCTCGGCGGCATCAGCGACGGCAGTGAAATTGTCCTGCGCGCTTATGTAAAACCCACCCCTTCGATTTTCACCGAACAGGAGACGGTAAATACCGCAGGGGAAAACATCCGCATTCAAATCAAGGGAAGGCATGACCCCATCATCGTCCCCCGCGCAGTCGTCGTCGTGGAAGCAATGGCGGCACTTACCCTGGCAGATGCCATGATTGCCAATATGTCCTCCCGTGTCTCATACCTGAAGGATTTTTATTCCCGCGAACAACGAGCCAAGTAGCCGCACTTGTGCGGATATTTGGCGACTGCCGCGAGGGTCAATACCCACACATCGCAGATGCCCTGCTGCCTGCAGCGGGTTATCCGAAAACGGCGGACAGTCTCCCAACCGCTTCCCGCATCCGCCCTTTTGGGATATCCCCGTAACTGATTAAAAGAATACCTCCCGTTTCTTTTGTCTGTCCCTTGCAGTATTCCGACAGGCAGGAAAGATTCAGTCCCCGCCCGGCGGCACACCATTTAATCTGACTGTCCGTCAGGGGGGTATCCACCCGCAGAAGGAATCTCGTTCCCGCATTTTCCTCAATAAGCGTACACTTCCCCCACAAAGGCGTCCGTTTCAGTTCCGCCAAAAGCCCGTCCCTCTTTTCCTTATAATATAATTTCACCCGCCGGATATGGCGTTCAAAATATCCCTTTTCCATAAAGGAAGCCAGCGCATACTGTTCCACCGCGGACACACTGCAGGAATAGAAACTGACGGTTTCCAAATACCGCTCCACCAGTTTCGGCGGCAGTACCATATATCCTACCCGCACGGAGGGAAACAGGGTGCGGGAAAAAGTATTCAGGTATATCACCCGGTGGTCCGTATCCAACGTCTGCATCGCCGGAACGGGTTTCACGTTCAACCGGAATTCGCTGTCATAATCGTCCTCTATAATGTACCTTCCTCTTTCCTCCCCCGCCCAGTTTAACAATTCCTGCCGCCTTGCCACCGGCATAACGAACCCGACGGGAAAATGATGTCCCGGCGACACATGAACCACATTTGCCCCGCTTTCACGCAGCGCATCCAAACGGATTCCGTTTCCGTCAATGTCCACATAGCGGTAAGAAAGCCCATGGTTTTTATACAGTCTTGTCATTTTCAGATAACCCGGATTTTCCAACGCATAAATACCGTCCCGGCCAAGCAATTGGATCAGCCTGCCATACAGGTATTCCGTACCCGCCCCCACTACAATCTGCTGCGGTGAAACCTCCATTCCCCGGAATTCATAAAGGTGTTTGGCAATTTCTTCCCGCAGGGGCTCTATCCCAAGCGTCGGAACCATTTCCAAAAGCTCCATATCATGGTAGGACAGGGTTTCCCGCATGATTTTCGCCCATGTGGAAAAAGGGAATTTTTCGTATACTTTATAATTGGAGGTAAAATCGGCAAACCACTCCTCTTTTCCATGTCCGTTTCCCCCGTGCACTTTCATGTCCGTTTTTATGCCCGCTTTCCTGTCTGCATTTATGCCCGTTTCCATACCTGCTTCTTTGCCCGTTTCCATATTCCCGTCCGCCGGATTGCCCGCGGATTTATTACCGGCAGCCCTGCCTTCCACCGCATTGACGAAATATCCCCGTTTTTCTTCCGCACGCACATAGCCTTCCACCAAAAGCTGCTCATAGGCATTTTCCACGGTTTTCACGCTGATTTCCATGTTTTTCGCCAAAGTCCTTTTGGAAGGGAGCTTTTCGTTTGGAAGAATCCTCCCGCATAAAATGTCGCTGCGGATACACTCATATAAGTACCCATACAACGTCTGCTCCCCCTTTTTTTCCAAATTATAAGTCAGCATAATCTGATATCCTTCTTTTTTCTTATTTTGGTTATTTAAAAGAGCTCACTTTTGATTATAATAG
>CANTGP010000369.1 GCA_947653315.1 uncultured Lachnospiraceae bacterium | reverse complement strand
CACAGTTGCAATTTTCTCAATGGTATGGCAGTACAATGATACTTTTTATGCAAAGATAGAAGCCCTGCTTACGGAACTGGAAGGGAACATTCCTTTCTATACGACAAACGGGGAACTGGCGGAAGATTCTCTTGGGAAACTGCGCGCCAAGGAGGAAATACTTGGCCAAATGAAGGAAGCGGATGATGCGATTCTTGCATGGAAGGCAGAAAATGCGGCGTTAAACGATGATCTTACCGTTTTGTGCGGACTGGTAAAAGATATGGCGTCTGCGGATATGGCGGATGTGAAAATATCCGTACAAAGGGTGAGTATTCTTGTAATAGTGCTTGCGGCAGCGGTGCTTGTCTGCATAACCGTGCTGACCGGAAGCAGTATCGACCGGAACGTACTTCTGTTCAGGGAAACTTTGGATAAAATAACGCAGGGCCGCATAGCGGTCAGGATAAAAGCGGACGGCAGGGACGAGTTTTCACAGTTTGGGAGGATCCTGAATGTTTTTCTTGATAAAATTTCGGACAGCATAAGCCGTTTGCAGGAAATTTCATCGGATCTTGCGGGAACGGGAGACATCCTGGAAGATAAGGCGGAGAGGACAAAGAAGGCTGCGGAAATTGTCAGTACGGCGTTGGATGAAATAGCCAAGGGGGCAATGATGCAGGCGGCCGATATATCCGCATCGTCCCTGAAGGTATCCAATATGCGGGAAAATGTGCTGCAGATCAGCGGAAGCGTAAATGATTTATCCAATACTTCAAAGGAAATGAGTGAAAGGGGAAAAGAGGCAACCCTGATTGTAAAGGAATTAAGCGGTACAAGCGACAGGACTGCGGATGCATTCATAGCGATATCGGACCAAATACATAAAACGAATGCATCGGTGGTGAAGATTCAGGAAGTGGTAAACCTGATAGCGGAAATTGCCAGCCAAACCAATCTGCTCTCTTTAAACGCCAGTATAGAAGCGGCGAGGGCAGGCGAGGCAGGCAGGGGGTTTGCGGTAGTGGCGGGTGAAATCCAAAAACTTGCGGAACAGACGAACTCGTCGGCTAAAATCATTGATGAAATTATCAGGTCGTTATCGGAAGAATCGCAGCAGACCGTACAGTCGATTCATGAAGTGACCGGCATGATTATGAGCCAAAAGGACAAGCTGGACGAGACCAAAGTGAAATTCGGTATGGTAGAGGATGGGATTCTGTCTACCGATAATGGGATGAAGACGGTATTGGAGCAGGCCGGCATATGCGGCAGGGCAGGGGAGCACGTGGTTGGGCTTATGACCAATCTGTCCGCGATAGCGGAGGAAAACGCCGCAACCACCCAGCAGACAAACGCTTCGATGAATGAATGGAATGACGCTGCGGCTTCCCTTGCGAAAACGGCATTGGAGCTGAAAAAACTTTCAAAAGCCGTTCGGGAAGATTTGGATTTCTTTAAAACCGGTGATGCGTAAAGAACTTTGGCATGGGAGGCATGGGAAGATGTGCATGGAAACAAGACAAGGCAGTCCGGGGCTTTCGGATGTCAATCCCCTTACGGGGCTTGATTATCCCGATCCGGATATCATTCGGGTGGGGGATACTTATTATATGGTTTCGACTTCCATGCATTTTATGCCGGGATGCGAAATTCTGCGTTCCCATGATTTGGTAAACTGGGAGCATGCCGTATACGTGTATGATACATTGGACGGTACGCCGGGACAGAAGATGGACGGGGAACAACATATTTATGGAAAGGGCATGTGGGCGGCTTCCCTGCGGTTTCACGGAGATTTGTTTTATGTCTGCTTTGCCGCTAATGATACGGGAAAAACGTATCTGTATACTGCGGACGCGGTAGCGGGACCATGGAAAAAACAGAATGTGGAAGGATTTTATCATGACGGTTCGCTGTTGTTTGACGAAGGAAAGGTTTATATTGCCTATGGAAACAGCGATATTTACATTACACAGTTAAAACCGGACCTCAGCGGCCCCCTTCCCGGCGGGCTGCACCGTTTGGCAGTCAGCGATGCAGGAAATCCGCGGCTTGGGTATGAGGGGGCGCATTTTTATAAGATAGAAGGCAGGTATTACCTGTTTCTGATTCATTCCCTCAGGGACAGATGGATGCGAACGCAGGCCTGCTTCGTATCGGATTCCATTGACGGGGAGTTTACCGGAGGGGATGTCCTGGAGGACGACAGGGGATACTGCGGACAGGGAGTGGCACAGGGAGGCATTGTTGATACGCCGGACCATAAATGGTATGCGGTATTGTTCCAGGATTATGGGGCGGCAGGCAGAATCCCCGTGCTGGTTCCCGTTTCCTGGAAAGACGGTTATCCCGTATTCGGGGCAGACGGGAAGATTCCGGGGCAGTTTAGGCTGCCCCGCAGTGAAAAGGCAGGGTACGGATACCGTCCGCTGGTTCAGAGTGATGATTTTAAGAAAGAACCGGGGCTGTCCGCAGAACAGGAGGCGGAACGGTTCGGATGTTATGGGCTTCGGAGCGTATGGCAGTTTAACCATGAACCGGATCTCCGTTTGGTCAGGCATGACGGGAATCATGGTATTTTATGGGTGGAGACGGGAAAGCTGTGCAAAAATCTGCTGCAGACAAAGAATGTTCTGACGCAGCGGATGCTTTATCCGGCATGTGCGGGCGAGATAACGGTTGACGTTTGTGCGCTGAAGGAGGGCGATTATGCAGGTATTTGTGCATTGCAGGGTTGTTACGGTATGGTTGCCGTGACGAAAAGGGCGGACGGACATTATGAAGTCGTGATGAAAAGCGGGACGTCGGGAAAGGATTCCATTTCCGTCATGCCCGGCGATACGGGGGAAGGAACGGAATGGGAGTCCGTTCCGGTGGACCGGACGGAAGTCCGTCTGAAGGTGGAAGTGGATTTTGGGAGGCGGAAAGATGAGGCCGGTTTTTTTTACCATACCGGAAGCGGGTGGAGGAAGATTGGCATTACACAGAAACTGTATTTCAAACTGGATCATTTTACGGGCTGCCGCTTCGGTTTGTTTGTTTATGCCACAAAGGAGGCGGGAGGAAAGGCGGGATTTTGTGATTTTCGGTATCGGACGGCATTCGGAACATTGTACGCAGGGATAAAAGAGCAAGATATGGATATCGTTCCGCAATGAATAAGGAGAAAAAGATAAACGGTATGATGTATGCTGGATGGGTAGAAATGTCGGTCCGGCAGATGGGTTTCTGCCGGATGCTGGGAGGGGTCTTATTGTGTACCGGAAACAGGGGAAGGAAAGAAAAAAGCGGAAAGCTGGCCGGTAAATTTTACCGGAAGATTAACAATATCAGGCTGAGCAGGAAATTGGTGATTCTGTATGTATTTTGTGTGCTGCTGCCGCTGATTGCCACTGACAGCGTACTGCTTTATATCGTAAGGAGCAACCAGCAGATTAAGCAGTGTCACGCCATGGAAAATGAGGCAAGCGCCATACAATACAGCCTGACCAACAGTATTGAATATGCGGCGGTTTGGCAAGACAGATTTATACGAACGAATATA
>CANTGP010000368.1 GCA_947653315.1 uncultured Lachnospiraceae bacterium | reverse complement strand
GTTCGGAAAAATATGCAAAGAAAATTAAAAAAGCGGGACATAGTATGGAGTATGTGGCAATTGCCGGCAAGTGCTGGCCTGCATTCCAGACCCAGTTTGGGTTTGTGCCCTGTTATGTCAACAGCCGTCTGACCGGAAGGGGGATTCCGGTATCTTGTGAAGTGGATATTTACGGCGCCCTCAGCGAGTTTATCGGAGCCTGCGTAAGCCAGGATGCGGTAACGCTTCTTGACATCAACAACTCCGTCCCGGCAGATATGTACGAGGAAAGCATTAAGGGCAAATTCGATTATACGCACCATGATACGTTTATGGGCTTCCATTGCGGAAATACCTGCTCCAAGAAGCTGGCGGCATGTTCCATGAAGTATCAGATGATTATGGCAAGGAACCTGCCGGAAGAAGTGACGCAGGGAACGCTGGAAGGCGATATCATCCCCGGAGACATTACGTTCTACCGCTTACAGTCCACGGCAGACTGCAAACTGCGCGGCTACATTGCACAGGGCGAGGTGCTTCCCGTTGCAACGAAATCTTTCGGCGGTATCGGTATTTTCGCGATTCCCGAAATGGGACGCTTCTACCGCCATGTGCTGATTGAGGGCAATTACCCCCACCATGGTGCGGTAGCGTTTGGCCACTTTGGAAAAGCATTGTATGAAATCTTTAAATATATCGGCGTTCCGGTGGAGGAAATCGGATACAACCAGCCGAAAGGGGTAAAATATCCGACGGAAAATCCGTTTGCATAAATTCCGTATCGGAGCTGTGGGAAAGTGGAAGGTGGCAAGAGATGTTATATATCGGAGTGGATTTAGGGACTTCCGCCGTGAAGCTGCTGTTAATGACGGCGGAGGGGAAGATTGAAAAGATTGTGTCAAAGGAATATCCGCTTTATTTTCCCCATCCGGGCTGGTCGGAGCAGAAACCGGAAGATTGGTGGGACGCGGTAGTGGAAGGATTAAAGGAGCTGACGGCGGACTGTGAGAAATCACGGGTGGCGGGAATCAGTTTCGGCGGGCAGATGCACGGTTTGGTCATACTGGATGAAAAGGATGAAGTCATCCGTCCGGCGATTCTTTGGAATGACGGGAGAACGACGGAGGAAACCGATTACC
The DNA here is from genome assembly GCA_947653315.1 of uncultured Lachnospiraceae bacterium. Lineage (GTDB taxonomy): Bacteria > Bacillota > Clostridia > Lachnospirales > Lachnospiraceae > Kineothrix. Next base: position 2,410 of record CANTGP010000368.1, on the reverse strand, counting down.
TGAACCGTGTGATCGGTAAAGAGAAGTTGTCAAAATATACGGCGAATATCGCATTTACCGGGTTTACCGCGCCGAAAGTGCTTTGGGTGAGGGAGAAGGAGCCGGAGAATTTTGCCAGGATTAAGAAAATCATGCTGCCTAAGGATTACATCGCCTATAAGCTGTCCGGTACGTTCTGTACGGATGTGTCGGACGCTTCGGGTATGCTGCTGTTCGATGTGGAGCATAAGTGCTGGTCGAAGGAAATGATGGAAATCTGCGGCGTGACGGAAGAACAGTTGGCGGGTATTTACGAGAGCGCGGATGTGGTGGGGACGTTAAAACCGGACGTGGCGGCGCTTCTCGGACTGCCGGAAACTGTTAAGGTCATTGCGGGGGCAGGCGACAATGCGGCCGCTGCGGTAGGAACCGGCACGGTGGGGGACGGCATGTGCAATATTTCCCTCGGAACTTCGGGAACCGTTTTTATTTCCAGCGGGAAGTTCGGCGTGGACCAGAATAATGCGCTTCATGCTTTTGCCCATGCGGACGGGCATTTTCATTTAATGGGGTGTATGTTAAGCGCGGCATCCTGCAACAAATGGTGGATGGATGACATCATCGGGACGTCGGATTATGGGAAAGAGCAGGCGGACATTACAAAGCTGGGTGAGAATCATGTGTATTTCCTGCCCTACCTGATGGGCGAGCGTTCCCCGTTAAACGATCCGTATGCGAGGGGGACGTTCATCGGGCTGACCATGGACAGCACGAGGGCGGATATGACGCAGGCGGTGCTTGAGGGCGTGGCATATGCCATCCGCGATTCGTTCGAGGTGGCCCGTTCCCTGGGTATCCGTATCGAGCGTTCCAAAATCTGCGGCGGCGGCGCCAAAAGTCCCCTTTGGCGTAAAATCATTGCCAATGTGCTGAATATCAAAATCGATTGCATCGAAAGCGAGGAAGGACCGGGCTACGGCGGTGCGATGCTGGCTGCGGTGGGCTGCGGCGAATATGCTTCGGTGGAGGAAGCTGCGGCGAAACTGGTGAAAATCATCGATACGCTTGAGCCGGAGCCGGAACTGGCGGCGAAGTATGAGGAAAAATACCGGAAGTTTGCCAAGATATATCCGGCGGTGAAAGAACTGTTCCCGCAGTTGTAGGAAACAGGAAAGGTGCCCGTGTGCAATCGAGTAGGGGAAAAATTTTCCCCTACTCGCCGCGCCGGGCACCCGCCAGTTTTGCTGGCATTTTCCTTTGGGTGCCCGTGTGCATAAAAGAAGACCCCTGACGCTGTGTCAGGGGTTTGGTATTTTAGGGTTTACGTGTACCATAATGTGTTTCACTTTTGTAAAATTCTGCTCGATGTTTTTATGTACCGATTCCGCTATGGTATGCGCTTTCTGTAAAGTGTAGGAACCGTCCACCTGAATCTCCACGTCAACATATATTTTGTTTCCGAAGATGCGGGTCTGCAGCAGATCAATTCCCAATACGTTTTCGATTTCCATGACGCAATCCTTAAGCTGCCGTTCCATTTCCTCGTCGCAGGAGTGATCCACCATTTTGTCTACGGCATCCTTAAAAATGGCGAGGGCCGCCTTTACGATAAATAAGAAAATGACAAGACTGGCAACGGAATCCATAATCGGAAAGCCGAATCTTGCCCCGGTAATTCCGATTAACGCGCCTATGGATGAAAAGGCATCCGAACGGTGGTGCCACGCATCTGCCATTAACGCGCTGGAATCAATCTTTTTGGCGTAATACCTTGTATACCAGTACATACCTTCCTTGCTCACGATGGAAACGACGGCTGCAATCAGTGCCGGTATGCCGGGAATTTGCAAAGACGCATAATCGCCGCTTAAAATATTCCGGGCTGCTTTTATGCCGATTCCAAGACCCGTAATAAAAAGGACCATTGCCAAAATAATTGCGGCAACGCATTCCAGCCGTTCATGTCCGTAGGGATGCTCCTTATCCGATTCCTTTGCCGACAGCCGGATACCGATAATGACCACAACGGTGCTGAATACATCGGATGCGGAGTGCACCGCGTCGCTTATCATTGCATTGGAATGGGCGACAATTCCTGCCAGGAATTTCAGGACGGACAGTACCGTATTCCCAAGGATAGTGACGGCCGACACCCTGTTTGCCGTTTTCTGGAAAACATCTTCCTTTGTGTTTTCGTTTTTTTCCATACCAGTTACCTCCGAAATTAAGATAGCTCTATGGCACTAACCATTTATGGGTTTTTTTACGGATACTATGAAAAAAGAATAAAAAACACCCACGAATCAGTATTAGCAACTACTGTCCCGCAGATGATAGATTCCACTGTCACTCCCGTGACCCGACCCCATGACATGCCATCACGGTCTGTTCAGTTTGTACTGTAGATTTATATGCAGTGCAAAGAGTTTTT
>CANTGP010000367.1 GCA_947653315.1 uncultured Lachnospiraceae bacterium | reverse complement strand
AGGTAAAGGAATACACAAGCCACTACAATCATCAGGTAATTTCCCCAAGTCAGGTTGAAGAAAGCCGTCTGATGTATTAGATTGTCTAATGTATTTACAATATAATCCATTACTTTGACCTCCTGTTGTTAACAAACGGACTTTCGCTTACGCTCCCGTCCTTCTTGTCTTAGTTCAATGTTGCAAGCAATGCTCCCGCTTCCACTGCATCTCCCACCGATACGTCGATGCTTGCCACGGTGCCGTCCTGGGGTGCAACAACAGGAATTTCCATTTTCATGGCTTCCACTACGACTACGGTATCGCCTCTCTTTACCGCCTGTCCCACTTTTGCCTCAATGGCAAATACTTTACCTGCCGCTCCGGCTTCCACTCTAACACTTCCTGCCGCTCCGCCTGCCGCGGGTGCCTTGGGTGCTGCCGCAGGAGCCGCTTTGGGCGCTGCCTTAGGCGCTGCGGGCGCTGCCGCCGGTGCTCCCGTGGATGCCCCTTCTTCTACTACTACGTCATATACGTTTCCATTTACGGTAATGGTATAATTTTTCATTTTTACTTCCTCCTAGTATTTTCTTTTTCTAATCGATCTTACAACAAAACCATCGGTGGAAACAGCACCCTCGCTTGCCGCAATAGCAGCCGCAATTACTGCCACCAGTTCCAAATCATCGGATAATTCTTCTTTTTCCACAATCTGCGCGATGGTATTATCCACCGGCTCCGCTTTCTTTTCTTCCTGCGGCTGCGGTTTGGTAAATGCAGCCTGGATCTTCGGGATAAAGTTAAAGCAGGAAATAATCAGGCTGATAAGAATCAGGATTACGAATCCGGTTCCCATTCCGAGAAGCGTATTTAACGCCGCCTTCTCCATCAGTTCCCCTTGGGAATAGATTACGTTTGTCGTAATGCTGGTTACTTCCAAAGCATCATCCGTCAGGATTTCCACATCGGCATCATGATCGGAGCCATCCACCTTTACATGGATAATCACCCCGTCTTCGTTTAACTGCGCCGTCTTTTCCAAGATTCCGATATAACTACCCATATCAGCCTGGGCGCTTTCCCAACTGCCGGCTGCCGCCGCAAACACAGGATCTTCTTTCTCTATCTGCGCCCTGTATTCCTCATATCCTGCGGAACAGCTCATCATAAGCTGCTGGACCATCTGTTCGCCGGCTTCCAGCGCCTCGGCTTCCGTGATGTCCGTCCTGCCGCTCTCCTTCTGTCCGCTTCCGCATGCGCTCACACCGAAGATACAGGTAATCATACCTAATACTAATAACCATTTTTTCATATTAAGTAACATCCTTTCTAAACTGTACCGTGTTTTTTCGCCGGACGTTCTTCGTGCTTTGTATATAACATTTCAAACGCACCGATTACATATTTCCTCGTGTCCTCCGGTGCCACGATCTGATCCACATATCCTCTCTTTGCCGCGCTTACCGCACTGGTCTGGAGGGCCGCATATTCTTTGGCGCACTCCTCAATGGCTTCCGCACCCTTTCCGTCACAGATAATCTTAGCCGCCAGTTTGGCATCCATCGTACCGATTTCGGCATCCGGCCAGGCCATGGTGATATCCGCGCCGATTGCCTTGGAATTCATGGCCACATAAGCGCTTCCCATTGCTTTTAACGTTATGACGTTCACCTTCGGAACCGTGGCATTGGCAAAGGCGTATGTAAGACGCGCTGCCGCTTTCGCCATTTTCTTTTCCGCACATTTGGTGGACGCATACCCCTTTACGTTGGTCAAAGACAGTACCGGAATGTCAAAAGCGTCGCAGAAACCGATGAAATCCGCGGCTTTTTCACAGCCTTCCGGAGAAAGCACGGCTTCAAACTTGTCCGCCACTTTTCCGTCTTCCCCATATACTTCGGTACGGTTGGCAACCGCGCCTACCGTAGCGCCGTTTAACCGGATGAATCCCGTCACCATGTCTTTTGCGTAATTCCGCTTCGTCTCAAAGAATACCCCGTTATCGGAAAGCTGGGAAAGTGCAATGGAAGTATCCCCAGCACAGTTCTCCAACCCTTCGCATACACGGTTTAAATCATCCGTACATTCTTCATATGCCATGGTATCCTCATTATTGGCAGGAAGCATGGAAACCAGTTCACGGATTTGCGCAAGCACATCCGCTTCCCCCGCAACCACGTCCACAATGCCCGCTTCTTCGCTTTGGAATGCAGCGGAAGCCGTATCGCATCTGGATACTTCGTTTCCGTCAATGGCATTCGGGGAATTTACGAACAGCTTCGCATTCTTTTCTTCCATAAAAGTAAAATCCGTCAGTGTGGGAACTACCGCAAGCCCGCCGCCGCAGGTTCCGAAAATGGCGGTAATCTGCGGAATCACGCCGGAAGCATCCACCTGCTTTAAGTAAATCCCGCCGAAACCGTTCAAGGCGTCGGTAGCTTCCTGCAGCCTGAGTCCTGCGGAATCGATCAGCCCGATGACAGGAGCCCCTGTTTTCATCGCCAAATCATAGAGGTTTGCAATCTTCTTCGCATGCATTTCACCGATGGTTCCGTTTAACACGGAAGCATCCTGACTGTAAACATACACAAGATTGCCGTCGATGACTCCATAACCGGTGATGACACCGTCAGAAGGAGTTTCTGTCTGTTTCAGGTTGAAATCCGTCGCCCTTGCCGTTACGAGCGCCCCGATTTCAACGAAACTGTTTTCGTCGAGTAAAGCATTGATTCTTTGACTCGCTTGTGAAGTAGTACTCATTTTTTCAGCCCTCCATTTTATATTAAAAAAATAAAAACTATTTAACGGGGAACAAACTTCCCCATGATTACACTGTAGTAGTATAACACAAAAGTGAAAAATAGCATAGAATTATTTTTATTTTTTAACATGTTTTTTACAGTGCATACTGCTTCCATATATATTTCAGTATCCACGGAAAATCCATTTGTTCCACGTTTTCATTTACTACAATAGGGTACTCTTTTAACAATTCCCCTTCCAGGTAATATTTCACGCTGCCTGCCATACTCCCGCTTTTCACCGGGGCCTCCAGGGCATCCGGGATTTGGATTTGTTTTTCCACTCCTTCCCCTTCTTTCAGCAAAATATTTAGTTCCCCCTCCTGTTCTTCTACCGAAAGCAATGCATACGCTTCACCATACGGTTTCCCATTCTTCGGCACCCCACCTTCCACTAACAGCGGCTCCAGTTCCACAGGCTCATAAACATTCCGGTATTCATAGTTTTCCAGACCGTATCCCATCAGTTTTCTTGTATCGCTCCATTTATAATTCTTATTGTTAGGCCATCCGCAGGCTAAAAGCGCTACCACAAAAGTTTTCCCTTCCTTCCGCAGCGCCCCCACATAACAGTATCCTGCATTATTGGTAAAACCGGTTTTCCCCGAAAGCGCACCATCCATCATATGCAGAAAGGCATTGTGGTTATTGCAGGAATAATTCCCCTTTCCTTCCCCATCTGCAAAAGAATGGCTCCCTGCCCTCGTAATTTCCAAAAACTCCTCTTTTTTCTCCGATTCCTCAATGCAATACTTCATCATC
>CANTGP010000366.1 GCA_947653315.1 uncultured Lachnospiraceae bacterium | reverse complement strand
ACAGGCAATCCCGCTGCCGCCGCCCCGCCAAAAAATCCCTCCCGTGCGTCCGCCCCCCAACACAACATTCAGGCTGAACTGTTACATAGCGCTCCAAAAATACTGCAAATCAGTTGCAAATGAAACCGGCATATGATATACTGATAAAGCAATGAAGGATAATACCAACCATAATTACAAAAAGAACGAACCCACGAAAGTATTTGCGGTGCTTTCGTGGGTTCTTCTTCTTTTCCGGAGAAGTCAACCGTTTGGGCTGTGCTACCGTCTGTTTTCCCCATCCAACCACTTGCATATGTAGTAAGCAGCTACACTTGCCAATACGGAGAAAACGAAGGATAATAACCCTTCCATAATTACACCCCCTTTCCTTACCGGTATCGGGGCGGTAACAAAGCAATTATACCATAACAATTCCTGCCCAAACTGCAAATTTCCCGGTCACATAAAAAATTGTGAAAAACGCTCTCAAATATACGCATCCGCATAAAAATCTTTAATTTTTATTAAAACTGCCTTTCCTGCCAATAATTGTTAGGATTCCGGTAAAAATTATGATATACTATTGGGAAATGCAAAAGACAGGGAAAGGTACCGTAACATGCTTTTTAACTCCTACCTATTTATTTTTCTATTCCTGCCCGCCGTTCTCCTTGGCTGGTACGGACTGAACAAACTGGGACGCTACAAATTGGCAGAGCTGTTTCTTGCCGGAATGTCCTTATGGTTTTACGGATATTTCAATACGTATTATCTGCTCGTTATTACCGGCAGTATCCTGGTAAACTTCTTCTTAAGCTATGCCCTGCAGTTTGCCAAAACAAAGCGGATGCGGCACATTGGACTGGCGGCAGGCATTGCCGTTAATTTGGGCATTCTTTTTTATTTTAAGTATTTTGACTTTTTTTTAGAAAATATTAACTATATTTTCCGCTCCGATTTTAACCTGAAACATATCCTGCTGCCCCTTGGCATCAGTTTTTTTACGTTCCAGCAGTTGTCTTTCATTATTGACCGCTGCACCGGGGCGGCGAAACATTATTCCTTTACGGACTACCTTACCTTTGTTACCTTTTTCCCCCAGCTTATAGCGGGACCCATCGTACTGTATAAGGAAATCCTCCCGCAGTTTGAAGATAAAGCCAACCGGACATTTTCCCCCGCCAATTTTGCAAAAGGACTGTCCCTGTTCGTGATCGGGCTTGGGAAAAAAGTGCTGCTGGCCGATGTCCTGGCACTGCTTACCAATTTCGGCTTTGAGCAGACTTATTTCCTTGACAGCCCTTCCACCCTGTTGGTCATCCTTGCCTATACTTTCCAGATTTACTTTGATTTCAGCGGTTACAGCGATATGGCAATGGGGCTTGGATACCTGTTTAACATTGAACTTCCGGTAAATTTCCGTTCCCCTTATAAGGCATGTTCGGTGAAAGAGCTGTGGCAGCGCTGGCATATCACGCTTTCCCGCTTTTTCATTACCTATGTGTACATTCCCTTGGGCGGCAGCAAAAACGGAAAAGCCCGCACCATATGCAATACCATGGCAGTGTTCGCCTTAAGCGGACTGTGGCATGGCGCCAACTGGACTTACGTGGCATGGGGTGTTATGCAGGGACTTTTGGTTGTTTGGGACAACCTCGGCATCGTAGGCGTCAGGGGCAGCATGGAAAAAGAAATTTCCCGCTTCCACATTCCCCGGTGGCTGGGATGGTTTTTTACGTTTTCCTTTTTTAACCTGTCCCTGTTCTTCTTCCGCAGCGAAAATATGACCTACGCTTTCCAAATGTTTAAAAACCTGTTTTCCTTTAAAAACACGGGATATGTTTATAAACTGGCAGCGAAAATGGATATCCCGGAATTTTATGTGTTCAAACAGGCAATTACCATGTTCGCGCCAAACCTGTTAAATACGGCATATGTGATACTGGTCCTGCTGCTCCTGCTGGTCAGCGCCTTTGTACTGACCAGGAAAAATTCTTTGGAAATGGTGGAATCCTCGCATTACGGTACCGGCTTCCGCTGGTATATTACCGTTATTTTCCTTTGGTCAATCATTTCCTTTTCCCAGGTCAGTACGTTTATTTATTTTAATTTTTAGAAGGCAAAATACAACACGGAAACCGTTTTCAGCCGATTTCCCAGAAAGGATGAAAATATGCAGCATACATCCACCGAAAAACAAAGCATACCGCAAGAGCGGTACCGGAAATTCTTAAAAAGGTTTTTGGTACAGGCCGTCCTGCTCCTGTTGGCGCTTGCCGCCGTCGTAATCCTCATCGATCCCTTTTTCCACTACCACAAACCATGGTTTGGCTTAAAGGCAGTGCTGACCGACAAGGAATACCAGTGTATCGGCTCCCTGCGCACCTTTGATTATGACAGCCTCATCGTCGGCTCCTCCGTGGCGGAAAACTATTACAACGGCTGGTTTAACGAAGGTTTCCAATGCAAGACCGTCAAAGCCATCCGCTCTTACGGTGCCACGGCGGATTTGTGTTACCTTTTGGACGCGGCATATGAGAAACACGATTTGAAATACGTATTTTACAGCATGGATACTTCCTCCCTTGCCGCCGATGCCACCCCCACCTATGAGCTGACGGGCTGTCCCATGTACCTGTATGACAAAAACTATTTCAATGACGTGGAATACCTTTTTAATAAAGGGGTTTTATTCGAGAAAATACCTTACATGATTGCCAATTCCCTCATTGGGGATTACGATGAAAATGACTCTTACAATTGGGCGCAGTGGAAGGAATTTAACCAGGACATGGCATTGGGGCTTTACCTGCGCAAAGCGGAAATCGCCCCCATGAAAGAAGCGGATTTTTACCGGGATACTTTGGATGCCAACCTTGGACTGATTTGTGAACAGGTGGAAAACCATCCGGAAACCCGGTTCAAGATTTTTTTTCCCGCCTATTCCATGCTTTTTTGGGATAACCTGTACCGCACCGGCGACCTGGAAGCCTACCTCTACAATATGGAACAGGCCATCGGCACGCTGGTTGCCTATGAAAACGTAGATATGTACTATTTCCAGGATGAAACGGATATCATCACCAATTTGGATAACTATATGGATACGCTGCATTTTTCACCGGAAATCAACCGCTTTATGGCGGAGCAGATGATTGCCGGAAATACGGCGTACCGGCTGACGGAAGAAAATTACAGGGAACGTCTGTCCGGAATGCGGGAACTTTCTTACCGGATCGTGGAAGAATATATGGAGCCTTACGTGGATTTGATTAAGGTGGATTATGGGCAGTAAAAGGTACGGGTTACTGCGCAGGAAGACGGAAGCTATTCACACTTGGAAGCCACCTGCAATACGCAAATAGTGGCAATCAAGTATACCAATCAAGCAAACCGGCAATGTTTTGCGGAAGCAGTCGGCTATATCTATGATAGATACGGGTCAGAATTTAGCGAATCATTATTTTGCAGCGGTAATATCGTTTCCAATGCAAGCATATCTGACAGCCTGCAAAAAGGTGATGTATATCAATTAAAAGTTTATGCCAATTTATACGACGACGCCTCCTACCCGGAC
>CANTGP010000365.1 GCA_947653315.1 uncultured Lachnospiraceae bacterium | reverse complement strand
ATTGCTGTTGCTGTTATTACTGCTGCCATTATTGTTATTGCCGCTGTTTGCGGTATTTCCGTTGCCGGAGCCGCTTCCTGCACCGGGTTTCTGTGTCGGAACGGTATAACCGCAGCGACGGCATGTTCCGTCCGCCATGTCATGGCCGAGGGCGGCGGTTTCTTCCGAATAAGTATCGCCGCAGGAACATACGTAGGATTTTATCCCTTTGTCCGTACAGGTCGGCTGTTTGGTGACGGAAGACGAGTAGGCATGTTTATGTGAGGCGGGCAGTTTGGCAATGGATTCCGTATAGGTATGCCCGCATAAGCCGCATGTGTAGGTACGGATTCCGGCTTCCGTTTCCGACGCTTCCTTTGTGACTTCGGAAGTGTAATTGTGTGCAAGGGCAGGAATCGCTTCGGTATAAGTGTCGCCGCAGGAACAGGTATAGGTTTTTACGCCTGTTTTGCCGCAGGCTGCGGCAGAGATTACGCTGGCGGTATAACTGTGTTTGTGTGAGGCGGGCAGTTTGGCAATTTCCTCCGTATAAGTATCGCCGCATCCGCCGCAGGTATAAGTGCGTACTCCGGTTTCGTTTTCCGTCGGTTGTTTGGTAACGGCGGAAACATAGTTGTGTCCGGTGGCAGGTATGGCTGCTTTCTCCTCCGCACCGCACTGCCTACAGGAACGGGTCTGTGTGCCTGCTTTTGTGCAGGTGGCAGGCACGGCAACGACCCAGCCGCCGTAGGTATGGTTGGTGCAGGCAGTCGATTTTTCCGTCACCGTTACGGAAACGGAAATGCCGGTTACGGTTTGGTAATTGGCGGTATCAGGGTTGTAGGAAGCCGTGTGGGAAAAGGTTCCGGCCTTGCCAAGCACGGTATCCGGTTTGTCCCATGCAAAACCGGCGGGCAGTTTTACGGATGCCAGCGTATTCCCGGCGGCAGTCTGCAGCCCGGAGGGGACGGTGTAAACGGGCGTTCCTTTCTGGACGGTAAGCGTTAACGTTTGTTTTACGGTTTCATATCTGCCGGTATCCGCAGGCGTATAGACTGCGGGATAGCCGGAATTGTTTACCGTGGGAACGATGGAAGGGTTTTCCCATGCCCAGCCTGTGGGGAGGGCGATATCCTTCAACGTCCGGTCCGGGGTATAGGTAACGGGATTCAGTACCGGTACCGTATAGGGAGGCACATTTTTTTGCACGGTAACGGTACATACGGCAGTGGTTCCGCCGGATACCGTGCAGCTTATTTTTGCGCTTCCTGCCGCAAGGGCGGTTACGGTGCCGTTTGCATCCACCGAAGCAATTTTGGCATCGGAACTGCTAAAGGAGACGGAGGAAGGCGCTGCGGCTTTTCCGTCAATTTGGGCGGTGAGGGTGTAAGTTTCATCCGATTTTAATGTTAAAGTTTCCCGGTCCAGCGTTACGCTTTTTAAATCCGCCGGCTGCGGACAGGGATTGGCGGGCATGTTTTCGTAAACGGGGATACGGAAAACAAACGGGTTGTTGACGGAACCCGCGGAAGCATAGGCGTTTTTGACGGACACGGCTTCCGACGACGGGGCGGCGATGTTCTGCATGTACTGGTGGTTGTACAGTCCCGCTGCGGAAGTTTTGCTGACATTGAATTTCTGCAGGTAAAGGGTGTCCTGTCCCTTGCGTATGTAATTTTTGGAAATGATGTCCGCACCGCCCGCGAGGGAGAGGTAGCGTGTGGTCCAGCCGTATTCCCTTGCTTTTGCCAGTCCGTTTTCGATGACCTGGGTATTGCCCTTTCCGGTGGCGCCGATGTTGAAATAATTGTACAGTCCGGTGTAACCGGGATAGGTCCCGGAAATCAGCGCCGATTTTCCGTCCCCCTGTTCCTGCCGTACACGGGATGCGAGATGGAACGGGCTTACCCCAAGGTTTTTGGCGATGGAGTAAAATGCCTGTGCGTAAGTCCTTCCCTGTCCGTCTTCCGGTATGGAACCGGACATAAACGTATTTTTTAAAATGCCCTGTACTGCGGATTCCGTGTGGTAAGTGGAATTGTAGCTTAGTAGTTCAAACTGGAAAATATATTTTTCGGACAGGAAATTTCTTGGGTCCATATAGTAGGCAAGAATTCCGTCCGTCGGGTAGGACCATGCGTTATCATAGGCGCCTGCTTTCCAGGATGCGTTTGACTTGGAGGAAATCAGGCTCCGGTCTTTGCTGTTTTCCTGTTTTACGGCCGTCTGAAAGTCCACTTCCGTTTTCATGTTGACGAAAATCCAGTTGGGATGCTGTTCCTTCAGCTTCATCAGGGCGCTTTGGTAGGAAGACGGAAATGCCTTGATGTCTTCGGGAACGGAGTCCGATAGGAGCATGGGTATGGCAGCAAGCGCCGGGTTGGCGCTGACGGATGCTTTTTCCCATTCCAGGAAATCTTCGTCCGAATAGGCGAGGTATTCCCGCTCCACATATCCGGTGTATTCGCTGCCGCCGTTGACCGCTTTGACCCGGTACCAGATGTTGCGCGCTTCATCTTCCGCAACGCCGGTAATCTGTACGGACTGTCCGGTGGATACGTTTGCCACGGTGGATGCATCCGCGTCCGGCGTTTCTTTTATAAGGTAGGAATCGCACAGGTAAATAAGGGCGAGGATGTCTTTTCCTTTGGCGAGGGTAGTTAAGGAAATGTCTGCCTGGTCTGCATCCGTCAGGAAATAATCCGGCAGGGAGGACCGGATGCTGACAATAATGCTTGGAATGTCCCATGATTTTAATTGTCCGGATACCGGATATGCCGTGGTATCCCAGGAAGGGGTAAATTCGTACACGTCGCTTTCCGTTTCTTCATATCCGTCCGTACATTCCCATGTAACGGGCAGGGAGACGGTTTCGTCGCCGTTATCCATATGTACGGATAAAACGGCGGGGAAAAGGGCGGTGACTTCCTCCAGTGACGGCTTAGTGTCAAAAGAAAAAACGGATTCCTCTGCGGTAAGCGGTTCGATGGAAGTAACGGCAGGAAGGGTGTTTTCCGGTGTCGTCTGTCCGTTGCCGTTTTCTGCGCCATCCTGTGAGGCGTTGTTTTTGGAAGTTCCGTCCTGTGCGGAATTTTCATTGGAAGGATTGCCTGCGGTATTGTTTCCGGAAGCATTATCCTGTTCGGAATCGTGATTAAGGGCATCGTCCGGTGTGTCATTTCCTTGGAAAGAATTATCCGCAGAGGTATCCTCTTTGGAAGAACCGGTTGCAGGGGCGCCCTCTTTGTCAGAATTGTCCCGGACGGTATCCTTTTTGGTTTCGGGCTGCCCTTGGGCTGCCCATGCGTCCGTGGAGGAAAGCAGGGGGGTTATGGTTATGGCACATGCAATCATTATGGAAAGAATGCGTTTGGGGTGTAACATGCAGCTTCCGCTGGAAATACTATGGTTGTTGTACTTTTTCATATGGATTCTCCCTGTAAATTTGGTATATAAAACCGGATTTTTCCTGTTTTATCCTTTGGCGGTTTTTAATCTATCATATTATAAGAAGGGTATTGTGTCAAAGGATTCTTGGTCACGGAAATCAATTTTCAGTTTCCGCCCACCCTCCTGCTGCGGTTTGGCGCCGCC
>CANTGP010000364.1 GCA_947653315.1 uncultured Lachnospiraceae bacterium | reverse complement strand
CGCCGTAATCTGTCCGGACATCGGCTGGTATACCGTGAAATCCATCCGCCCGTCCATAATGGCCTGGCATCCGCCCGCGGAAGCGTCTACCCCCAAAAACAGCACGGAATCCGCGGACATACCTGCCTGTTCAAATGCCGCTATCCCGCCAAGCGCCATATCGTCGTTATTTGCCGCCACACAGTCCACCGGACGTCCCGTCCTTAAAAACATCCCCATTAACTCCTGCGCCGTATCCGTACTCCAATCCGCATAGTCCTCAAAGACATAGTTTATCTTCTTCCCGCTGGCTTTCAGCGTCTGTTTCAGACCTTCGGTTCTTCCAACGGTACCGGAAGCCCCTTTCGGTCCCTTTAATATGGCAATATTGATTTCCTCTTTGTCCCCCAACCGTTCCAAAATGTATTCCGCCTGATACTGTCCTGCCATAAACTCGTCGGACGCCACATAAATATACCGGTCTTTCTCCAACTGTCCGTCATCCGGCGCATTATTGATGAAAACAATCGGCACGTCCCCTGCCGATGCCTTGATTTCCGCCACCGTATCGGAAGAAACCAGCCCGCACAGAAACACGCTGCATCCCCCCGACGCCGCCTCTTTCATCTGTGCATTCTGCATCTCCACGGAATTTTCCGCATAACCCACATCAAATTCCGCACCGCACGCTGCCGCCCGGTCTTTTAACTGTTCCGCCCATCCCTCATAATAATCGCCGCTCTCCGTTGCCGAATAATACATCTTTACCGCTTTCCCGTCTGCCAAATCCCCTTTCCCGCAGCCGCTGACCATGGCCGCCAATAAAACCGCCGCCAAACAACCCGCTCTTGCTTTTTTCCCTATCATACCGATGCCCGCCATTCTTTTTATTTTCCGTTCCTGTTTTTGATTTCCTTTTTTGCTCGTTTTTTTGGATTTTATGGATATTATTTTATCCGGATATCATGAAGACATATATCAGATTTGTTTGAAAAATATCAAATACATGATGTGATATTCCCGACCGTACTTTATCATGGCAAAACGCCGGATATCCTTTTTCCCCAATTTCCTGAAAGGATATCCGGCGCGGAATTCTTCTTCCCGTGATTAGTTAATCCGTCCCGCCCGCGTTTCCCTGTGATTGCGCAGTCACTTTTTTTATGAAATCAAGCGTGAATCCTGCCGCTTTTGCATCCCCGGCCTGCGTAAATCCGTGTCCCTCTCCCGCAAATACCTTGATGCATATATTGCGGTAAACCCCGGAAAGCCTCCTGCTGTAATCCACACTGACCACCGTGTCGTCTTCCCCGTGCATGACCAAAACCGGTCCGTGGTAACCGCCTATTTCTTCGTATATCCTAAATCCGCGGACCGCTTCAAAATATTTTCTCCCAAGGGTAACTCCCCAGCGTTTCACCGTATCCGGTATCTCCGAAGCATCCGGAAACATTCTTTCCCAGTCGTCCGGTATGCACAGCGCCGGATATAACAGAATGATTCCCGCAGGAATGCCGCTGTGCCTGGAAGCGGCAAGCGCTGTCACAACGCCTCCCTGACTGGCTCCGAACAGAAATATCTTATCCCTGTCCACACATCCAAGCATTGCCGCATATCCGATCACCGCCTCCAAATCTTCCAATTCCGTAAAAAGAGTCATGTCCGTGGATTTCATGCTTCCGCTGTAAGTAACCGATCCTCCGCAGAAATCAAAAATTAACGCGGCAACTCCTTTTTCTTCCAGCAACCGTACATAACCGATAAAGTCTCCGCCGGATCCGTTAAATCCATGGCTGAATATCACTACCGGAAACGTGCCCGCCCGGTTCGGCTCATAAAATACTGCGTATACCGCTCTGCCGTGATGGGAGATTCTCACAGGACTCATCTTCATTCCAAATCCCTCCTTACCAAATCCTGTAATTCCCGCTAAGCGCCAAAAAAGCAAAGAAATACAGACAATTATCATAATATCTTCTTTTCCCCGTGCGCATAGGCAGTTGCCAAAAACGTTCCACCCACTCCCTGCTGCTGTCCGTGGATGCCGCAAGCGCGGCCACTGCCGTCGCCGCGGAAATTGCCACGGGATGAAGCGCCTGTTCTTCCGCCACCCCGCCGTCCACCTCATACGCATGATAGGAATTCTTCCTGCAGTCCTCCAGCAGATATTCCTGGATTGCCGCCGCCGCACGGCATTGTCCTTCATCTTTTCCGAACCACTCATAATCAAGTCCGATATTGGCAGCCGTGCGGTAAGAATCGCTGTAAAACCAATCGTGCCTTTCGTTGGTCCACGGCAGCTTCCGGCGCATCGGACTCCCGTCAAACTCCGCATATTCCGCTGAAAATCCCGTCCCGGAATTACATGCGCGTGCCAGGTATCTGCGGCTTTCCGTCGCCGCCTTCTTCCAAAACTCCCGGTCTTCCTCATATGCCCACAGGGCAAATAACTCATAAAAATGCGGCAGATGATAGGAAGGGTCCGTAAAATCGCATCCGGGCACAAATAAAATCTGGTAATTCTCCTTATTCCACATCGGCTCTCCCGGTCTGCCGTCCTCCCCCTTATGCAGACATGCCCGCAGGATTTCCTTTGCCTCATAGGAATAATTGAACAGTCCATCCCCATCCCCCCATCTGTGGGACGCGAAAAACAGCGCCATTGCAAAAAATTCCTCTCCGTCCGGCGCCGGACCGTATGCGTTTTTTGTCCCGTCCGGCGCACAGGACCATGCAAAATATCCTTCGTTCTCCCCACGCTGCATCCACATATAGGTTTTTGCCCATTTCCACAGCCTGTCAAATTCCTCATGCATATCAAGCTGCACGCACAGCATCATTCCGTATGACATCCCTTCCGTGCGGACATCGTCGTTTCCCGTATCCGTGATATATGCCATATCGACGCCAACCGGAGCATAAACACGCTCATCTTCCTTTCCGTAGAAAAAAAAATCCCTGATCTCCAAAAGTCGTTTTCCTGCCTGTTCCGCCCCGATTCCGATTTCTTCCAATACATTGCGGTACCGTTCTTTCATACCAGCCTCCTTTTATCCGTCCCATCCGTCTTTTTATTCCTTCACGCCCCCGATGGTAAGCCCTGTCACAAAGTACCTCTGTAAAAACGGATACAGGCAGATAATGGGAAGCATGGTCAGGACCGTAGCCGCAGCGCGGACCGAAGTCGGCGTTACGGTTCCTGCCGCATTTTTCATCGCTTCCGCCGAAGTCCCCTGGTTCGTAACCGATGACAGCAGTTTCATCAGCTCATACTGCAGCGTGGTCAGGTTCGTACTCATCCTGTTATAAAGCATGGCGTCAAACCAGGAATTCCACTGTCCTACCGCCACAAACAGCGCCACCGTAGCGTACACGGGTTTACACAGCGGCGATATGATTTTCAGGAAAATCGTCATGTAACCGGCCCCGTCAAGCTGTGCCGATTCCTCAAGGCTGTCGGGAATCCCCGTCATATAGGTGCGGATGACAAGCATATTGAACGCGCTGAACATTCCCGGAATCACATACACCCAAAAGCTGTTGGTAAGCCCCAGTCCCTTATAAAGCAGGAAAGTCGGAATCATACCGCCGTTTAC
>CANTGP010000363.1 GCA_947653315.1 uncultured Lachnospiraceae bacterium | reverse complement strand
TATCTGCATTTATGGAAGAAAATCCGATTTTTGTTATTCAGGATATTGAGCGGGAGTTTCACACAGCATATAATACTGCTGCGAAGTCAGTTGCCATTTTAGAAAAGCATGGTGTGATAAAGGAAGTTTCAAACAAGCAGAGGTACAGAGTATACTGCTATGAGCAGTATTTGAAAGAGATTATTCACAAAAAATAGAAGATAGTACTGATGTAAGGAGCCGTTTCTAAGACAGAACGAAACAGGAAAAAGGAAGGTAGCCAAAATGACATATACGGAAAATGATTTGGTACGCATTGCCAAAAGGGAAAATAATGCAAAACGGAATTATTTGGTGGTCAACCGTCTGCAGGGAAAACACATTCCGGTGGAACCCGGGGAATGTCTTGCCATGTTCGATGAACTGGCGGCTTCGGTGGCAAAATTATATGAAGGGGAAGCGCTGCTGTTAGTGGGATTTGCGGAGACGGCAACGGCAATCGGGGCAAGAATGGCGGCGGACATGGGCTGTTATTACATACAGACGACCAGAGAGGATGTGGGGGATGTGGAATACCTTTATTTCACGGAGGCCCATAGCCATGCCACGCAGCAAAAGCTGGTGAAAACGGATTTGGACCGGGTTATGGGGGAAATCCGGCGGATTGTATTCGTGGAGGATGAGGTGACGACCGGGAATACGATACTGGACGCCGTGGATGCCATACAGCGGGTGTATGGCAGGCAGACGGCATTTTCCGTGGCTTCCCTGTTAAACGGTATGGATGCGGAAGCGGAGCGCAGATACGGGGAACGGGGAATCCGGCTTCATTATTTGGTAAAGACCGACCATTCCGGTTATCCGGAAAGGGCAGAAGCCTGCCGGGGGGACGGCGTGTACCATACATGCCCGGAAGAAAATCCGGGAGCGGATGCCTTGTACCAAATGCATACGGCGGGCGGACGCATGGACGGAAGGCGGCTGGTGAGCGGTGCGGATTACGGGGAGGCGTGCCGGGAGCTGGCGAAACAGGCGATGGCTTATGTTCCTTTCCGGGAGGGGGAGCGGATTCTTGTCCTAGGGACGGAGGAGTTTATGTATCCGGCTCTTTATACCGCATCCGTGCTTGCGGATGAGGGGTGTTTTGTCCGGTGCCACTCCACCACAAGGAGCCCCATCGCGGTCAGCACGGAAGCGCAATACCCGCTGAAGGAGCGTTATGGGCTGCATAGTTTTTATGACGGGGAAAGGTGGACATTTGTGTACGATTTGGAACGGTATGACAAAGTGCTGATCCTTACGGATGCCGGGGACGGGGCGGAGCGGGGAATTGGCGATTTATGCCGCAGTTTGGCGCAGTGCGGGAACACGGAGATTCATGTGGTAAGGTGGTGGTAATCATGCGCAGTTCTTATTCGGAAGAAGATGTCACCTTGCTGTTAAAGGATATTACGGGTTTGGTACAGCCCCAGCCGACGCAGGAGCGGGAACGGCTGATTCAGGCGGGAAAGCATTATTGTGAAATGCTTCCCATCGAATACGTGCCAAGCAGCAGGTATATGGAAGTATACAGGGAGGCGTTACGCAACTATGCGGCGCCTACGGCGCAGGCGGTTGCCGTGCTGGCAGGAAAAATACTGGAAAAAAAGGGGGAAGACGTGGTACTCGTATCCCTTGCGCGGGCAGGGCTTCCCATCGGAATCCTTTTAAAACGTTACCTGCGTATCCGGTATGGAATAGAAGTGAAACATTACGGGATATCCATTATTAAGGGCAGGGGAATCGATAAAAATGCCATGGAATATCTGTTGGAAAGATATGCGCCAAAACGCCTGCAGTTTGTGGACGGCTGGATAGGGAAAGGGGCTATTTTAAACGAATTGCGTAAGGAATTGGAAGAATATGAAGGAGTATCACCGGAATTGGCGGTTTTGGCGGACCCTGCCAATGTAACGGACTTATGCGGAACCCATGAGGACATCCTGATTCCAAGCTCCTGCTTAAACTGCACCGTGTCCGGTTTGGTCAGCAGGACATTTCTGCGGGATGATATCATCGGGAAAGGGGATTTCCACGGGGCGGTGTATTACGGGGAATTGGCGGATGCGGATTTGTCTTATGGATTTATCCATGCCATCGAGAAGGAGTTCGGAGCCGGTTTTTGTGCTTCGGAAGAAAAGGCCGCGGACGGTTTGGGCGTGGATGAGGTACGGGAAATCGCGGGGAAATTCGGAATCCGGGACATCAATTTGGTGAAACCGGGCATCGGGGAGACGACACGCGTCCTGTTAAGGCGTGTGCCCTGGAAAGTACTGGTGGATGAAAAACAGGCAGGGGATGCATCGCTGGCGCACATCCTCCGGCTGGCGGAAGAAAAAAACGTACCGGTGGAAAGCTATCCGCTGCGCCATTACCGCGCGTGCGGGATTATCAAACGGATGGCGGAAGCGTAAAGTGCCTTGGAGCGTGTCGTGCCCTAATCCTTTATCCCGTAATATTCCGCCAAAAACAAAACCTTCTGCGCCCAACGGAAATGTGTTTTGTACTCATTCATCCGTTCTCCCTGTGAGCTTCCGGCAACCAAAGTGCCGGCGGTTTTGTCCATGTTCCAGTTCAGGATGGCTTTGGCATCTTCCAAATCGGCGCGGGGAACCTGATAGGCGGAGTTGACAAGGGCAATCTGTTTCGGGTGGATGACCGTTTTGCCGGTAAATCCGCACAGACGGTCTTCTGCCAGTTCTTTGGACAGTCCGGTATCCCAGCCCGCGCTTCCGTAGTATTCCCATACAGGGCCGGAAACCACGTAATCCATACCGAATACGGTGATGATATCGGAAAAAATATCCGCAATGGGACGTATGGAATGGATGGATTCGTTGTCATGGCGCCGGAAACCGAACATATGGCAGAGGTCGTTGCCCCCCACGCGGATGTTAAGGACATAGGATTCCACGGAATCCAGTTTTTCCTTTAAACGGTATAAAATGCTGCTTCTGTGCTGCAAATGGATGATGGAGGGGCTTTCAAAAATGGGCATCATATATACGGTTTTGGAAGATACCCGGTTTACTTCACGGATGGCATCCAAATAGGCATCTGCGTTATCCGGTGCAAATTTCGGCAGGATATAGCCGGTAATCAGTTTGTTTGCGTCCCCCGCCCGCCCGTGGAGGGAGGGAATCTGTTCCGGGCAGCGTACCCGGATGAAGATATTGGGCAGGTAAAAACCTGTGCCGGTTTGACCTGCATGGGAAGCACGGTAAACGGTGTGAAGCGATTCCAGCATTTTTTGCTCCGCTTCTTTGACACAGTCGTCCTGAATGGTATCTTCCAGGCAGAGGGCAAGGGAATATTTTGTTCCGAAGCGTTCCCCGGTAATGGAAGATGCGATGGATTTATGGTTTGCCGGACAGTAAAGCAGTGCGCCGACACTGTAATGGATGAATGAATTTTTCATGGAAAGATTCGGACCTTTCTTATTTTTACTTTTTACCTGTTTTTTACCTGTTTTTAACCTGATTCCTACTACTATAACACAGCCGCCGGAAAAGTGGTAGATAAATATTGCCGAAAGTGGTAAAATGGTGTAACAGGTCAG
>CANTGP010000362.1 GCA_947653315.1 uncultured Lachnospiraceae bacterium | reverse complement strand
ATGAGTGGGCGATTCTGCCTTCCCTGATTTTCATGGGTGTGGGCGCCATGACGGATTTCGGTCCGCTGATTGCCAATCCCAAGAGCTTCCTGCTGGGTGCGGCAGCCCAGTTCGGTATTTTTGCGGCTTATTTCGGCGCCATCTTCCTTGGTTTCAATGACAAGGCGGCGGCAGCCATTTCCATTATCGGCGGTGCGGACGGTCCTACCTCCATTTTCCTTGCGGGTAAGCTGGGACAGACGGCGCTGTTGGGACCGATTGCGGTGGCGGCTTATTCCTATATGTCGCTGGTGCCGATTATCCAGCCCCCGATTATGAAACTGCTGACCACGGAGCAGGAGCGGAAAATTAAAATGGCACAGTTGCGTCCGGTATCCAAGCTGGAGAAAATCCTGTTCCCGGTTATCGTTACCATCGTGGTCTGCCTGATTCTTCCCACCACGGCTCCTTTGGTTGGTATGCTGATGCTCGGCAACCTCTTTAGGGAATCCGGCGTGGTAAGGCAGTTGACGGATACGGCATCCAATGCGTTAATGTACATTGTGGTTATCCTGCTCGGTACTTCCGTAGGCGCTACCACCAGTGCGGAAGCCTTCTTAAACTGGGATACCATTAAAATCGTTATCCTCGGTCTGATTGCGTTTGCATTCGGTACGGCGGCAGGCGTGCTGTTCGGTAAGCTGATGTGCGTGATCACCCATGGCAAGGTAAATCCGTTGATCGGTTCGGCGGGTGTATCCGCGGTTCCCATGGCGGCAAGGGTATCCCAGAAAGTCGGGGCGGAAGCGGATCCTACCAACTTCCTGCTGATGCATGCAATGGGACCTAACGTGGCAGGGGTTATCGGTACGGCAGTAGCGGCAGGTACGTTTATGGCGGTATTCGGGGTATTTTAAAGGAATTGGATTTTTTCGGATTGTGAAGGGCAATTTTAATTTGATAGGAGGAATAGAAAATGGCAGAACAGGTGAAAAAACCGATCGGAATCATGGAAACCGTTCTTCGTGACGCGCATCAGTCGTTGATTGCTACGAGAATGCCTACCGAAATGATGCTTCCGATTATTGATAAAATGGATAAAGTCGGCTACCATGCGGTAGAGTGCTGGGGCGGGGCGACATTCGATGCTTCCCTGCGTTTCTTAAAGGAAGATCCGTGGGAAAGGCTCAGGAAGCTGAGGGACGGTTTCAAGAACACGAAATTACAGATGCTTTTCCGTGGACAGAACATTTTGGGGTACCGCCCTTACGCGGACGATG
Organism: uncultured Lachnospiraceae bacterium; assembly: GCA_947653315.1. GTDB lineage: Bacteria > Bacillota > Clostridia > Lachnospirales > Lachnospiraceae > Kineothrix. Next base: position 2,329 of record CANTGP010000362.1, on the reverse strand, counting down.
TGGTGGATTATTTCGTGGAGAAATCCATTGCAAACGGTATTGACATCATCCGTATTTTTGACTGTCTGAATGATTTGAGGAACCTGCAGGAAGCGGTAAACGCAACCAATGCGGTGAAGAAAAGGGAAGGCAGGGGCCATGCACAGGTTGCGCTGTCTTATACGCTGGGTGATGCCTACACCTTGGATTACTGGGTAGACATGGCGAAGAAAATTGAGGCGATGGGTGCGGATTCCATCTGTATCAAGGATATGGCAGGTCTTTTGGTGCCTTACAAGGCGACGGAGATGATTTCCGCCATGAAAGCCGCAACGAAACTTCCGATTCAGTTACATACCCACTATACCTCCGGTGTGGCGAGTATGACATACCTGAAGGCGGTAGAGGCAGGCGTGGACGTGATTGACTGTGCCATTTCCCCGTTTGCGATGGGTACTTCCCAGCCGGCAACGGAAGTGATGGTGGAAACCTTCAAGGGCACGCCTTACGATACCGGTTACGACCAGACGATTCTTGCGGAAATTGCGGATTATTTCCGGCCTTACAGGGACGAGTGCCTTGCCAGCGGTCTGCTGAACCCGAAGGTAATGGGCGTGGATATCAAGACGCTGCTTTACCAGGTACCAGGCGGTATGCTTTCCAACATGGTAAGCCAGTTGAAAGAGCAGAATGCGGAAGACAAATATTACGATGTGCTTAGGGAAATCCCTGCAGTGCGTAAAGATTTGGGCGAGCCCCCGTTAGTGACCCCGTCTTCCCAGATTGTGGGTACACAGGCGGTATTTAACGTACTGATGGGCGAGCGCTACAAGATGGCGACGAAGGAAACCAAAGCGGTTCTGCGCGGTGAGTACGGCCAGACCGTAAAACCGATGAACCAGGAAATCATCGACAAAGTTATTCCGGGCGAAAAGCGGATTACCTGCCGTCCGGCGGATTTAATCGAAAACGAGCTGGATAAACTGGAATCCGAGATGAAGGAATGGAAACAGCAGGATGAGGATGTATTGTCCTATGCGCTGTTCCCGCAGGTTGCCACCGATTTCTTCAAATACCGTCAGGCACAGCAGCAGAAAGTGGATATGACGCAGGCGGATACCAAGAACGGGGCATATCCGGTATAAACGGAAATGCCGTTGTTACGGAACAACATGGAATGATTAGGAAAAAGAGACGAAGATATTCGTCTCTTTTTCCCTTAATATGTGGAATTGTTATCTTTGTATTTTGGAAAGAAGGGCTTCCTGCAATACCTGTGAAAAGTTGATGACCATTGCCATGGCTGCTTCATTCAGCCATTCGGGAATACTAAGGGTTTTTTTGACGGCACGGGAACTGGTGCGCTTCCGGTATGTATGCGTCTCCTTTCCTTATCCCGTTTTCATTATAGAACGTAAAAATACGTATGGCAAGGGATGTTAGGAGAGAGGCTGAGGGAGAGGGAGAAATCGGATATGGACGGGAAATTAAAATATCCCGTGCTGTTAGTGCACGGCATGGGATTCCGGGATAGCGGCCGCTTATGTTACTGGGGAAGGATTCCGGCTAAGCTGGAGGAAAACGGCTGCCGGGTTTATTACGGCGGTCAGGACAGTAACGGAACCATAGAAGCAAACGGTGAATTCCTGGCGGAAAAAATCAAACAGATTGTGGAAGAAACAGGAGCACCCAAACTGAATGTCATCGCGCATTCCAAAGGCGGCCTCGATATGAGGTATGCCGTTTCAACGCTGGGGATGTCAAGGTATGTTGCTTCACTGACCACAATCAGTACGCCCCACCATGGTTCCCGGACCGTAGACCAACTGTTAAAACTGCCTGATTTCATGATCCGTGCGGCGGCAGGCTGTTCGGACATTTGGTTAAGGCTTTGCGGGGACCGGAATCCGAATGCTTATGAGGTCTTTTGGACGTTCACGACAAAAGCCGCCGAAGAATTCAACCGCAGGAACCCGGATGCCCCGGAAGTATATTACCAAAGCTATGCCTTTGTCATGAAACATATATGGAGCGACCTGTTTCTGCTCGTGCCTGGATTTGTGGTGAAATGTGTGGAAGGTCCAAATGACGGACTGCTGACGCCCAGGGCTGCGGAATGGACCAATTTCCGGGGAATTGTCACCGGCAATTCGGGAAGGGGGATTTCGCATTGTGACGAAGTGGATTTGCGCAGAAGGAGGCTTACACGGAAACAGGGGGACGGAATCAGCGATATTGTGGATTTTTATATAGGAGTTGTAAAAGAATTAATGGAGAGGGGGTTTTAAACAATGGGAAATATTGAACCGGGTAAAGTAATATGCGTAAAATCTGATACAAATTTTATTGT